>NZ_JBEPEL010000010.1:0-126251 GCF_040300825.1 Streptomyces sp. NPDC000229 | reverse complement strand
GGCGCTGGCGCGGATGGAGCGGATGGACCTGACGCTCGGCCCGGTCACCTGTCGTCCCGGCGGCCGTCGCCGTCCGGGTCAGCCCTCGGGGCGGCGATCGCACCCGAGCCGGTGAGGATCCCCGCACCCGTACCGCCACCGCGGAGCGGCTGCGCCACGTTCCGATCGCCTCGGCGAGCGTGTGGGGCCGCTGCCCGCGCGGACTTGGTCCCTCGCGGACGGGCGGGCAGGCCCAGGGCCGGGACCGCCCCCACGCCCTGCGGCCGGTTCCCCGGCACGCTCCGACCTCACCAGCAGGCATGCGTACGGGACGCCGAGCCGTCCCTCCACGGGCGGCGGGCCACTCGGCCGCCGGCGCTGATCAGACCTGGCTCGCGAGGCGTTCGTCGTAGTAGTCCTCACCGCCGACGAGAACCGAGGTGACGTACAGGGGCAGACCGCCACGCGTTCGGGCGACCTCTTGGGACGTCTGACGGGTGAAGCCCAGGGAGACTCCTGGGATGAAGGGGTACTCGGGCTCGGTCCGGTCCACCGTCCATCCGCGCTCCTCCGCGCTGCGGAAGAGGTCCTCGGCCGGTGTCGAGAAGACGTCGTCGCCCTCGAGAAGCACAGGGACGTCGGTACGGCGGCCTTCACCCGGCCACCACAGTTCGACCGCGGTAACGGACTGCCCGGCATCCTCCAGCAGGACGTTGACCCGGACTTCGTGGCACGACGTGTAGATCGTCGTCGACGGATCGTCCTCGTCATACTCGATCTTGGGTGTCCCCCAGGGGGTGACCGCGTCGACGGCCTCATCGAGAGTCATGCCCAGCCGTACGGGGCCGGCGCTGCGGGGCGGATCCAGAACGAGGTCCATGAGAATGCGCGCCTTTCCTTGTGCTTGAGTCCGCTACTTCAGGATGTCGTGATCGATCGTCCAGCCACATTTCTGGAGCATCTTCTGGAACTACGGTGGGTCCGGTGCAGCGCGCCCAGCTGTGGCGCGCCATGGAGGACCTCACCGCCGCGGTGTCGGCTCGGGGCATGGCGACCTATCCGCAGATCCGCGCGCAGGCTGCCGACCTGTTGCGGAAGCAGGGCCCCGCTACCTGCACGTCGTCCTGGACGAGGCTCAGGACCTCCACCCGGCGCAGTGGCGGGTGCTGAGGGCTTGCGTGGCGCCGGGGCCGGACGATCTTTTCCTCGTCGGCGATCCGATCAGCGCATCCACGATTCGAGGGTTTTGTTTCGCTGCGTTCGCTGGATATAGCGGTAACCGGCCGGTCCACCAGGCTACGAATCAACTACCGCAGCACGGAGGAAATCCTCACCTGGGCTGCGTCGCTGCTCGACGGGCAACGTATCGAACGCCTCGGCGAGGACGATGAGGACGGCGACCCGGACAGCCTCACGGGTTACCGGTCGGAACTGCACGGCAGAAGACCGTCAGCACGCGGCTGGCCGACCCAGGACGAGGAGCTCGCCACGCTGATGACGCAGGTGCGTTCGTGGATCGACGACGACGGCGTCGTCCCGCCCGACATCGCTGTGTGTGCCCGCTTCAACACGCTGGTCGACGCCGTCATTGCCAGGCTCCGCCGCGAAGGCATCCCCGCGGTAGCCGTGAAGGATGCGGTCGGCCCGGCGGTGAGCGGCGTACGCGTCGCCACCATGCACGCCATGAAGGGGCTGGAGTTCCGTTGTGTCGCCGCGGTCGGGGTCACAGCGGGCGTGCTGCCCTTCCCACCGCAGATCACGCCGGTGGAAGTCGATCCGCTGCAGCATCGCTCCGACATGCTCGCCGAGCACTGCCTGCTCTTCGTCGCATGCACCCGGGCGCCCGCGACGCCCTTGCCGCTTCTTGGCCCGGAGAACGGTCCACGCTGCTGGCCCCCGTGGCCGACTAGCGAAGCCGACGAAGCACCGATCATGTTCAGGTGTGGGTCCGGTCGGCACCGGCAGCGGGGCCTTCCTGTGCCGGCCGGGCCGACGCACGTCGGCGGTCGGGGGTGCCCATGGGTGGGGCATGCTCCCCAAAAGCAAAAGACCCCTGAAGAACAGGGGTCCCAGCTGGTGGGTCGTTCACGAGTTCCCTTGACCAGGCACAACAGAGGCAATTGATGTTGAGGTTCCCGCGAGTCGCAAGATCACTCCCCAAGTGAATGCACATGCATTTTATTGAAGGGATGCACCTACGCCCGGATCGAACACCGGCAAACCGTCGTCGGACTGATCAATGAGTACCACCGAGCCAGCTGATCGTCCGGCAAAGCCGCAGCTCACAGGCTGTGAAGACATTCTGAAGCGGTACGGGTGGAGCGAGCTACTGGCGCACCCGGAGATTACCCACCAGAGTCCAGAGGCTGGTCAGAGTCCCCCCGTCACCACGCCCTGCGGCTCGCCGTTGACCGTTACGGCCGGATCGGCCTCCACCACACGCACAGACATGTCGATCGGTGCGGGGCGGGCGTTGGCTGATTCAGCTGCTGAGAGGTGACGGACGTTGGAGGAGTCGTTTGCGAACGGGCGGACGGTATGGGCCAAGAGGCGGGTCAGTTCATCGGCGAGGCCGTGCTGCAGTGGGGTGCCGTCGGGGCCGAAGGAATCGATCTCGCGCTCGACGAGCTGCTTGCCGGTGGCGGCGTGGGTGGCGGTGAAGCGCAGAATGCCGCTCTCGTTGTAGCGGAACTTGATCTCGATCCTGTTCCGGCGGATGTCCTGTTCGCGGGTCGGAAGATCCACCTCGATGTTGGCCAGGGGGAAGGCACGGTCGCTGTCTGCGGAGTAGCCGACCTCGCCCTCGATCACCGGCACCCGTACGAAGGAAGCACCCGGCGTGTCCGGGTAGAAGTTGGCCGAACCCTCCGCGGGAAGCGTGGCATTGCGTCGGATGATGGCGCGGAAGCCCTTCCGTTCGCCCGCGCTCACAGCCGTGCCCAGGTCGTAGCTGGTGACCAAGGAGAAGTCTTTGTCGTCACCGAGTTCGCCGTCGAGGGAGGCCGCATAGATGGCTGCGCCTCGGGCGACGGCGGTCATGGGCCGACACAGGCCGCTGTCGACGATGCGATCGTGGCCGAGGAGCTCGCCCAGGGCATGACGCACCTGGGGGATCTGCGAGGTGCCGCCGATCATCAGGACGGAGTCAATGTCGTCCGAGGAGATGGCCAGGTCTGCCAGGGCCTGCTGGACCGGCTCCAAGGCGCGGGTGATGAGCGGGGTGACCGCCTCGGTGTACTCGACCGCGGTGATCCTGACCTCACGCCTCGAGACCGAGGGGGCGAGGCCGATCGGGAGATCGAAGAAGAGCGCGCCATCCATCGGCACGGAGGACAGGGCGATCTTCGTCAGCTCGACCGACCGGCGCCACCGGCGTCGTTCGGCCTTGGTGAGCTGGTCCGCGGTCAGGCCGATCTTCTGCTGGATCAGCTTGGCCAGCGCGTTGTCGAACTCCAGGCCTCCGAGGGCAGTGATGCCGCGGGAGGTCTGCTCTTCGAAGAGGCCGTCGTCGTATTCGAGGACGGTGACGTCGATGGTGCCGCCGCCCCAGTCGAAGACGAGGAAACGGCCGGGGATCGGGACGTCGCGGGCGTACGAGATCGCAGCCGCGGTGGGCTCGTTGAGCAGGGCCCGGACCCTCACTCCGCCGAGCGCTGCCGCGGCACGGGTGCGGTAGCGGGCGCCGCCCGTGGCATTGGCGGGGACGGTGACAACCGCGTTGGATAGGTCGAGCAGCTGGGCGGAGACGCCTTCCTTCATCCGGCTGAAGAGGGAGGCGGCCGCGACCGTGCTGTGGAATTTCTCCGAGCCGACCCAGACGTGGTGTTCTTCAAGCTGGGCTGCGACCCCGAGGCCGTCGATGTCGCCGTCCTTCTCGGCACCGGAGCGGGTGCCGAGCATGCGCTTCACGGCGTCGAGCGGCTCGCTCGTGCCGGTCTTCGCCTCCCAGCCGAAGCAGAGGGTGCGCTGAAGGTCACGCACGGACAGCACGGAGGGGAAGAGCTGCTCGAACTCCGACATCCGCCACTGAGCGGGCACGTTGTCGTCGTCGACCGGCAGCACTTCGGTGGTGTGCCCGTTCCAGTGGGCCACCACGGAGTTGCTGGTTCCGAAGTCGATACCGAAAGTCATCGCGTTCCCCTTTGCTTCATCCGGCGGTCCCTGTTTCCTCCAGAACGGGGACGTGCCCCGCCGTTTCGCCGCTCGTTGCCTCTATGATGCTGCTTTTCGGGTTCCTGACCCCGGTGGGGCTTCTTCCTCTCCTGCTGTGTGGGAGCCTCCTTCTCCGGCTGCTTCTTATCGGCTTCTGCATGCTTCGCCCTGCGTTTCCGCCCCGGCTTCATTTTGCTGGGCTCGGGCAACGGTTTCGGGAACGGTTCCTTAGCAACGGCCCGCAGCCAACCGCGTTCGACAAGCTTCCCTGACTCCTTGTCGACGTAGGCCGGAGCGACGACTTCAAAGGTGACCGGGCCTCTCTTCGTCACGCCGGGCTGGTCCTCGACGACGTTGAACAGCGACTGATCGCCGGTGTCACCGACAACCTGCAGCCCGGCCTTCGCGGCCTCGTGCTCGAGGCGGGTCAGCACCACCTGCAGGGACTTTGCGTCCAGCGCCTGCCGGTGCAGGACGGCAAGCTGTGCCAGGTGCATCTGGCGCGTGCGGATACTCTCCAGCACACCCTTGCGCACTGCTTCGGTGAACTGGGGAAGCACTCGGCGCATCAGCTCGGCCCGGAAGGCGGAGACCAGATCGGCGTCGTTCTCCTTATCGGCCAGAGCTGCGCCCAGTTTCTCCGTCGCCTGCTCCAACTCCTTCTCCACCAAGGGCAGGAGCGTCTCGGTGACCGACTTCAAGATCGCGGCTGCGTCCAAGGTCCCAGGGGTGAACTCGGATACGCGGCTCTCGGTGAACCGCCAGGGAGCGGCCTCGGCCGCCCTGAGCTCCCCACGACTCCGCACGCTTCCGCTGTTCGGCCCTCGTCCCCCTATCGGCTGGGATTTGTCTCGGGGTCCAGAACCACTGTCGCCTTTACCGGCTCCGTTGCTCACAATGTGCTGCTCTCTGAGTCTTCAAGGGCTGCAGGGTCTTCAGCAGCCGGGGAAAGGCGTTCTGTCGCCCTGGTGATTATTTCGCGGGCCGCCTCGGTGCGAGACCACTCGCGGTCGCTGTCCGTGGGCGGCTTGGTGAGCCTCTGCAGAGGCTCGGGCGGGAGTTCCAGCCGGTGGCTCGTGCCGGTGGGGTCCTTCCAGCGGTGCGGGGTGAGCGGGACGGCGAACCGCGGTACTACCTGCTGCTCGCGCTCGGCTCTCTCGATCATGTCCTTGGCGCGGTTGATCCGGATGCGGCCACTGTCGTCGAGCTCCTTTCTCAGGGCGCGCCAGGCCTTCTTCCAGTCGTCCGCCCCGTCGGGCACGCCGAGCACCAGATAAGGGTTGAGCGGCTGGTCGCGTTCTCCGCTGGGCCGGTCTTCCAGGAAACCCCGATTCTTCCGCAGCATGGCTACGGCACCTCCGCCGAGCTGGTCCCGCACCGGGGGACGGCCTTCGGCGTCCTGCTCCAGGAGTTTGAGGGACTCCGTCATCTCCTGGCCCGCGCGCAAGTAGGCCTGGACGTTCTGAGCCTCCCAGCGCACCGGCTGTGAGTGGTGCCGGAGCCTAGCGGCCATGGTGAGCGCCGCCTTCCTCCGCTGTTCCGCCGTCTCATCGTCCCCGCGGAGGAGGGCACGGTGCATCTGCCGCACGGCCCTGATCAGGGTCCGTACGCCGATCCAGCCGTTGAACTTCTTGTTGCTCGCGCTGCGCACGCTGGGGTGGGTCCTCTCCAGGAGGCCCCACAGCCGCTCGTCGGCGACGAGGTCGTCTGGGACCTCTCCGGTCCGCCGCACCTCGCGCAGGGCGTCGAGGAGCTTCTGCGTCGGTGGTAGGAGGTCGGTCCACTCCTCGGCGATGGCCTTTGCGTCGTCGGCCTGCAGCCTCACCAGCAGGCGCCAGTCCGGCGGCCAGTCACGGCCGGGTTCGGTTCCGGGGCCTGACTCCCGGCGCTCCCGTTCCAGGGGCCAGGCCAACAGGTCGATCTCCTCGTCGGTGAGGGACGCCGGGTCCAAGCGGGCCCGGAAGTAGGCGGCACGGGAGGTGCCGTCGCGCTCGGGTACCGCGCCGATCCACTCCTCGTCGATGTAGTCGTCGAGAAGCGGCCGGGGAAGTGTCGCCAGGAGCGCCCTCTGCCGAGGGGCCGGCAGGTTAGTGTCCATCAGGCGACGGTCGTCCTGGTAGATCTGCCACATGCTGTCCGGCTCCCCAAGGAGCAGAAGCGGCTTGTCCTCCAGGAGGGCGCGGGCGCGGCCGTAGAGCAAGCCACTGAAGACGTCCAGCCCGTGCTCCTGTGCCATGACGAGTAGGGAGACGCCCCTGACCCGATCGTCCTGCCGGGCCGCTGCATCGGCCGCGGCCCGGGCCAGCTTCTGCGCGGAGAGCGTCCCGGTCGCCGCCTTCAGCGCATGGGGCAGCATGCGTGCGGCGAACGAGCGGGCGCGTTCCCAGGTCTCCCGGTCGGTGAAACCTTCGGGGATCGGCTGGGGCATGACCGGTTCCGGTTCCGGCTGCTTCTGCGGCGGAACGACCGGAGTGGGGCCGCCGCCGGCTTCCGCGCCCTGCAAAGCTTTCCCGACTGCCCGCCCCTGGGCGCGGGCCTGTCGGAGGGCGAGGCGGCGGGCGATCTCGCGCTGCCGCAGCTCCTCCACACGGGCCTGCTCGTCGTGGCCCGCTCCCAGCGGGGTTTCTGCCGTCATCAGAGCTCCTCCGCGAAGATGTGCACCTGCTCGATCACCGCGGCAGGGGTCCTGTCCAGGCTGTAGGAGTCGGCGAAGGCCACCTGGGTGGCGAGACTTGCGGCACGGACCTCGTGACGCAGGGCCTGGAGCCGTTCGTTCCCACACTCCTCGGAGGCGGACTCCAGCGGATGCTTGACGGCGACCGCGACGGGCTCGCCGGTGAAGTCCGAGGTGAAGAGGGCCACGGGTCCGGCGGCGGTCTCCTTGAGACTGACGGTGGGCTCCTCGTCCGCCCACCCCTTCAACAGGACGGCGTGCTCATCCGGGTCGATCCGCAGCTTCCGGCCGCGCAGGGCGTCGGTCAGGTCGCGGGCGAGCCGCCAGTCGTAGAGCGGGTGGAGGCGCATGTTGGAGTAGTCGCGCAGGCAGGCGTAGCAGGAGCTGCGGCAGTTGTGCGCATGATGGTCCGCCTCCAGGTCGTGCACGTAGCGGTCGACCGCCTGGAGGAACTCGTCGATGTGTTCCTCCGAACCGAGGTAGGTGCTGAAGCCCGCGCCGTTGTCGAGGCTGTCCGCCAGGTAGGCCATGACTGGGGCGGCCACCGGGGCGTCCGAGCCGTGGATGCCGCTGAGGAGTTCCTCCGGCTGCACGTCCAGGTGCGGGGCGGCGGCACGGCGCAGCAGGGCCGCCAGCGAGTACCAGGCGGCGCGCCGGCCGTGGTATGCCTCGGGGAAGCCGTCGATCTGCTGGGACCTCGAGATGTCGAAGCGGAGGCCCCGGTTCGTGTCGAGGGCGCCCTTGGCTCCGATGAAGAGCATGTCGGTGTGCTGGGTGGCGCCGAGGGCGATCTCCAGGTCGGCTTCCGCCTTGGGGTTGTCCAGAGCGAGGTATCCGCGCCACGGGCTGGTGTTCTTGGCGAACCGGAAGAGTTTTCCGGAATTGGTGTTGACGATGTAGCGGTCACCGCTGCCGGTGTGGACGACCATCCAGTCGTCATCGGCACGGTGGATGCGCGGGGCGGTCTTCTCCAGGTCGGTGGCGGTCCGTGCGCTGGTGGCGTTGGAGCCGAGCTCCCGGTAGCCGTCGTAGTCCCGTGCTTCGTGAGCGGCCCGGAAGCCCGCGGGCTCCCGGAAGGGGACGGCCCTGTAGTACTTGCTCTCCGCGCCGCAGGCGGGGCAGGTACCGGCGCTCCCGGTTTCCGGCTCGACGGCAGCCTGCGGGTCCACGTGGGAGCAGATCCGGCACATGGCGACCAGCTGTTCCGGTCCGAACGGCTCTTCGACGGCCTGAACTCCGCGACCGCTCGGGACGAGGGAGACCACTCCCCTGGAGCGGAGCAGACGGCCGTCCTGCGGGGTTTCGCTGCCCGGTGCGAACTTGCTGAGGGCAACGGCCAGGTCGCGGTTGACGGAGTCGGCCGGCGGCCAGGGGAAGGTCCTTCGCGGGATGCTCCGGTAGAGGAGGCGGGAGCGGGTCGGGAAGCCGAACATGGGCAGGAGCCCCGCCTCCGCCAGGCGCTGGCTGAGGTCGGAGTGGCCGACCGTCCGGGCTGCCACCTCGTCGACGTGGACGAGGAGTTCGTCGACGGCGGCCACCGGATCGATGGCGGCGATGCTCTCCGGTGTTCCGGCCCGGAAGGCGGCGGCAGCGGCTTCGATGCGCTCCTCGTGATCGGCGATCCAGCGGCGCACGGCACCACGGTGCGTCGGCCAGTCGGCGGCGAGGCCGAACTGTCCGTGGACGTTGGACGTCATGTCCGGCCCCTTCCTGCGGTCCTGCGGCTGCAGGGGCTCGAAGGCCTGGCGCAGGACCTCTCCCAGCAGGACCCGCCGGAAGACGGAGACCATGCCGAGGACCAGGTAGGGCGGCGGGGTCGGGTCGTTGGTGATGGCTTCCGGGCGGGCGAAGTAGTGCTCGTCGTGACTGCGGCCGCGGCAGACGGTGAGGGCCACGGCGACCGGGCTGTTGCGTCGGCCCGCTCGCCCCACCCGCTGCTGGTAGTTGAAGCGGGTGGGCGGCATGTTGGCCATGATCACGGTGTTGAGGGGGCCGATGTCTACACCGGCCTCCATGGTCGTGGTCACGGAGAGCAGTTCCAGGCCGTCCGCCTGCGGGACGTCGTCGTCGCCGAGGAAGACGTCCTGGAAGAGGCTCTGCCGGCGCTGCGCCTCCAGCCGGTCCGTCTGGCCGGTCAGCTCCGCGGTGCGCAGGGGGAAGTCACCGGTGCGGTGGGCGGCCTTCCACGCGTAGTAGTCGTCTTCGAGGACTCCGTTGTACTGCTGGGGCACGTCGGGCAGAGGGGTCGAGCACTTGGTGCACAGCCCCACGCCCGGGTGAAGATGCGGCCGGTGGCAGGAGCGGCACGTCCAGGTCTTGTTCTCGCCGGGGCGGAGCGCCACCTTCTCCGGCTTGATGACGTAGTCGACCACGGCGTCCTTCCAGACGCCGAGCACCCGGTCCTCGATCGTCCGCACATCGGTGCCCTGGCGTTCGGCGACCTGCTTCCAGAAACGCTTCAGAGGCGCGGGCGGCCTCTGCAGAGAGGCACGTATCCGGGTGAAGCGCCGCATCAGGCCGAGGATCCGCAGACTGGCACGCGCCACGGCCTGATCGCTGTCCGGGCCGGTCTCCAAGGGCGAGCGGTCGTCGCGCAGGCAGAGCCAGCCGAGTCCGAGCGATTCGAAGTCACGGCCGCCGCCGGAGAAGAGGCTGCCGATGGTCTCGAGGCGGAGGCGGGAGCGGAGGCGGTTGAGGAGTTCCTCCTGTGCCTGGGTCTCCACCACCGCTTCCCGGTCCCGCTCCCAGTTGTAGAGCGCGGTCCAGGGCTGTCCGGCCGAGGTCTGCTGGAGCGAGGCCGCGGGACCGGCGGGGTTGGTGCCGTACGTCAGCAGCATGCCTTCGAGGTCGGAGGCGAGGTCGTCCAGGGAGGGCAGTTCGGAGAACTTCCGCTCCAGGTCGGGCAGGAGTTCCGGTTCCGCGTCGAGGTCGTCGGCGAGGATCGCCTTCAGGCGCCCCCAGTCCGCCGGGTCGCGGTCCCGCAGCCGTTCCATCGCAGCACGGGCACCGGCACGGTCGACGGCTTCCCCGCCGTAGTGGGCCTTGACCAGCTGGAGGTCTCGGAACGGATCTCCCTGCTTCTCGACGGCTTGGGCGCTGAGCAGGCGGAGAAGGTCCTGGTGGTGGCGGAGGGCGAGACCGCTGGCGAGTTCGGAGGCGTCGTCGCGGCTGTCGGAGAAGGCAATTGCCTTGCGCCGGCCGTCGGGAAGGTGGCCGAGGGCTTCGGTCACCAGCACCTGGTTGATCTTGTAGAAACCGGTGCGCATCCGCCGGACCGGCGCGCTGCGCAGCCGGTCAGGAGATTCCAGCGGTATGAAACGGCCGTCCCTGTCGTACTTGATCTCCCAGTCGTCGCCGCAGGCAGGGCAGCGGGTGGGGAAGGCCTGAAGCCGGGCCGGGTCATGAGCCGGCTTCTTGCCCTCCTTGTCCAGGGGCACGGAGATGTGGAACGACCATCCGGTGTGCTGGACGTCCATGTTCTCCAGGCGGCCGGTGGCGGGCTGGTAGGCGCTGCGGCGGAACTCGAACTCGACTTGCGGCCCGCCGTCGGACAGGCCCGCGTGCCAGCCGGGGTCGTCGAGGCCGAGGCCCTTTGTACGCGGCCAGTACACGACGTAGTTGGCCGCGGTGGGTGCCCCGCTGGCCTCGTCGGGAAGCAGATCCATGTCCGGGAAGTCGGTGTGCAGGGCACCGGTGAACTTGCGCCGCCGGGTGTCCTTGGGGCTGGCGTACCCGCCGAGCATCAGGTCGCCGCAGGCCTGGCAGGAGAGAAGCTCCAGTACGCGGGCGCCGCAAATGCAGCGGGAGGTGGGCTCGGCGAAGAGCCGGCCGACCCGGCGTTCGGGGCCGTGCTCCACGGGGATGCGGGGGCAGTTCGGGTCGGAGCAGGCCCAGACGCCCTCGATGTTCCGGAAGAAGAAGTGGGCGCGGAGCTGGGGGAGTTCAGGGTCCTGGGCGGAGCCGAGTACGCGCAGGACGCCGTGGAGGGCGTCCTGGCGCTGTTCCTCGGGGACGTCCGGGAAGAGGTTCTTCGCCAGTTCGGGGGCGGGCAGGGCACGGGGCTTCCCGCCGGGAGTGAGTGCGCGCTGGAGCGCCGGGCCGAGGCCGGTCTCGAGAGCCAGGGCGACGGCTTCGTCCTGGGTGACGGGGGCTTTCGCGGCCTGCGCGAGGCGTTCGGTGTGGGCGGCCAGGTCGCCCTCGCCGCGGATCTCCTTCGCCTTCCCGGGGATGATGACGCGCCGGGAGCCGGGCAGGGCGAAGAACCCGTCGAGGAACTCGTCGTCCCGGCCGGCCTCCAGGGAGGCGGAGGCGGCGAGTACACGCAGCTTCTCGGGGCTCTTGTCGAGGCCGAGGCGGTGGCGGAGGTTGCGCAGCAGGTAGGCCACCTCGGTGCCGGCCGTGCCGCGGTACATGTGGAGCTCGTCGAGGATCAGGGTGAGGCGGGCGCCGGGGGTTTCCTCCAGCCACTTCCTGGTGGCGCTGAAGATGTGCTCCTCCTGCTTGCGGAGCAGCATGATGTTCAGCATCGAGTAGTTGGTGACCATGATGTCCGGCGGCGCGGCCTGCATGTCCCAGCGGGCGTGCATCTCCGCTCCGCCGAGGCGCGGGACGAAGGGCCGCAGTTCCTCGTCGAGCTTCTCGTCGGCCTTGCGCTGCCGTTCCTGGACCTCCCGCAGGTACTGCTTCAGACGGAAGTTCGCCGGCTCGGAGTCGCGGCTGCCGGAGACGGGGGTGGCTCCGGTGTAGCGGCCGAAGTAGAAGCGGTGTCCGTTGCGCTTCCGGTCCAGCCATGCATGGGCCTCGCGGCTGTCCAGCGACTTCCGGAGCCGGACCAGTTGGTCGTCGGCGAGGGCGTTGGTGGGATAGAGGACCAGGACGCGCAGGGCGGCGGGGTGCCCGTGCTCGCCCTGTCGGCTGGGCACGTGGTCGCCGTCTGTCTGCCACCATTCGGGCTGCACCGCACGGGTGCCCTGCCAGTGGGCGGACTCTGCGACCAGGTCGGCGAGGACCGGCAGCAGGAAGGACTCCGTCTTGCCGGAACCGGTGCCCGCGGTGACCACGAAGTCCTTGCCCGCGCAGGCGGCGACCAGGGCGTCGTGCTGATGCCGGTAGAGGCTGGTCACGCCGTCGGGGAGAGTGAAGCGGGCGAACTCGGCCGCGTCGGGGTGAGCCCCTGCTTCGGCGAAGGACTCCGCGATGCCGACGCCCCGGGAGGCGTACCGCGGGCGCAGTTCGATCAGCGGGTCGCGCCAGGCCCCGTTGTCCCGGTCCAGGAGAATGCGCCGTTCCTCCATGACGGAACGGTCCTCGACGCCGAAGGGGGTGTCGTAGTAGCGGAAGAGTGCGCTGCGCAGGTCGTCGAAAGTGCCCATGACGTCCTGGATATCGGTGTTCGCCACTGCCGCCGTCTGCCGTTCGACGCTCACTTGGTCCTCCCGCCGGTGGCCGCCACCGGTCGCGGCATGGTCTCCAGGTTCTGCTGCAGCGAGGCCGCGATCGCCTCGGCGAGCGCCCTCGGCACGTTGTCGTACGCGCGGGTCTGCGTTTGCTTGCCCACCGAGGGCGGGAAGCCGCTGCACAGGACGGCCGCGCGCTCGTGCAGGGCGGGCAGGGGCGCGTACCGGTCGACGAGGAGTCGGCCGATGCCCGCACGGCCCTTGCCGGATTCCGGCCGCCAGCGCATCGCGCCGACGCGGTGGCGGGCGAGTTCCAGGTAGACGCCCGTCTCGCGTTCGACTGTATGGAAGACGCCGTTGCGTCGGACGCGGGTCAAGCGCGCGTAGTCGGCTCCGCGCCACCGGTACAGCCCGTCCTCGTCGTCCCTTTCCACGGGGACGAACCGCTGGAGGCGCAGCTCGTACTTCTCCAGCGTGTTGGCGGTGCTCCCACCGGGCGGTGCCGACTCGGGGCCCGGCGCCGCCTGCGGAAGCAGTTCCGTCAACCGCAGGGCGGCGCAGGGCACGTAGCGGGCCCCGAGGAACTCCGCGGCTTCCTGCAGGGTCAACGGGTCCTCGTACTGGAACAGGAGGGTGTCGGGCAGCGGGGCCTCACCGGCCTCCGGCGTGTGAGGGACGGTGATCAGCTCCAACCACTCCTGTGCCGCCTCCTCGACGCGCGTGCTGATCCGCGCGGTGCGCGCGCCGGTCAGCACCGCGAGACCGTCGGCGTGGGGCAGCCGGGTCAGCACCGGCGGGGCCACCGACCAGCGATCGGCGCGCGGGTCCACGTCGATGAAGCCGAGGGCAGCGGCCTTGCGCATCCAGTCCCAGTCGGCGTACTCCGTGAGTTCCAGGCCCCATGCCTGGGCCTGGCCGCGGACACCGTCGCGCAGTGCGGACGCCTTGCCGCTGCGGCTTTCGCTCAGCCAGCGCAGGAGGATCCCGCCGAACTCGGTGCTGCTCATCGGTTCCGTCATCGGTCCAGCTCCTTCGCTGCCTGCACATACGCGGCCCACGAGGGCTCGGCGGACGCCTGCTGGGCGTTGAGGACGGCGCGGGCCCAGGCCCGCGGGTTGCCGGCACTCTTCGGCTTCGGCGTTCCGGGGTTCACCGGGCGGCCCTTCCAGCGTCCGCTGCGGCGCTCCAGGAGCCAGCCGCCGACGCCGTGGAAGCCTGCTTCGAAGCGGAGCGGTGCGGGGGTGTCGGGGAGGCGTTCGGTCCACCAGTCCGGTCGCTCCGGAATGTCCAGCGTCCACAGCCGTCCGTCGGCCGCCGTGAACAGCACCTCGTCAGCGTCCCGGCGACACAGCTCCATGACGGTCGCCGCGTCCTGGGGGGTGGCGCCCGTGCAGTCGGCGCCGGTGATGCCGGTCGGCAGGGTCTGCTGGTCGAGGACGGAGGGCGACGGGGAGGCCTTGCCGTCCACGACGGTGAAGCCGCAGACCCTGGTCGCCTTCGGCTCGACGACGGCCTGGTCCGCGGTGGCGAAGCCGATCTCCACGCCCGCGTAACTCACCGTGTGACGGCCAGGCTCCAGCCGGAGCACAGCCAGAGGGACGGGGCGGCCCGCGGCGATCGCCTTCCTGAGCTCGGGCCGCTCCTTTCCGTCGACCAGGAGGGTGTCCGTGCCCTCCGTGGCGTCCGGGAGGACCACCTGGGGCTCGCCTCCCCGCAGGTACAGGTGGGGATCGAGCGAGGGCGCGAGCTTCAGCCCGCCCTCGAGGCGGAGCTTGAACTGCGCCGGGGGATGCAGGAGACCGACCGCGCCCTGAACCTCCATCAGCGCGCGGCGCAGGGTGACCGCGTCGTGGAAGGTGACGGGTTTGTGCAGGGACCAGCCCTGTGGCACCCAGGCCAGCTTGCTGGTGTCGGCGCTCCGGCCCGTGGTCGCGGCCTTGTCCAGCAGCCGCTGCACGTCCCGCTGCGCGGTCGGGGCGGCGAGCACGACGTGTGCCTCTCCCGGGCGGAACCCATCGGTGCCTGCCCAGACGCCGAGCACGTCGTTCCGTGCGAGCACCAGGACGGAGCAGGAGGGGCGGCTGAGCACCAGGTCGTCCCCGTCGCGGCGGATGCCCCTGGTGAGAGTGTCCGCGCTCGGTACGGGCAGGCCCGTCACCTCGTAGTAGGCGGTGTCACCGAGCTGCTCGAGGACGACGCCGCCGCTGAGCTCGATGCGCGTATCCTGCTCCGCGGACCGCAGGCGCGCCACCCAGCTGAGACGCCCCGCGTCCAGCCGTACCAGGAGTTCGGCCCGGGTGACACCAGTGGGCACCAGCTCGTCCGAACCGTCCCAGGAAGCGGTGTAGTTGCCGATCAGCCTGGCGAGGAATGGGCGGAACTCCTCCTCCCGCAGGGCGTTGCGGAAGCCCTTGGAGAAGTGCTGCTCCATGCCTCTGATCTCGATCTGGGCCAGCAGCGTCTCCCCCGGCAGGGGCCAGGTCGTGCCGTGTTCCCGCAACGACCGGAAGAACTTCGGCAGGAAGGACCGGTCCGCGCCGCTGAGGAGCGCCTGGGACTGGGCGAACCCGATCATGCTGCGGTTGGAGGGCAGGTCGGCGGGGGCGGGAAGGGTGCACAGGCCCCGCGCGCCCTCCTGGCTGTGCTGCCAGGAGGCCAGCACCTGCCACATGCGGGATATGGGCTCGTAGTGGTGGCTGCCCAGTCGCTTCTCGTCGCCGGTCAGCAGCTCGGAGAAACGGGCGTGGTAGGCGGTGGCCCGGTGGTTCCGGTCGTTCACCATCCGGGACGCGGCCATCACCGAGCAGGCCAGCAGCGGCAGGAAGGCGGGCACGCCGTCCTTGTCCTGCTGCCGCCTGCGCCAGCGGTAGTCCTCCAGTGCGCTGTACGGTTCCGTGGTCCCCAACCGCAGGAACCTCCCCACGCATTGGGCGAGAGGCTCCTCGAGGCCGTACCCGTGTCTGAGCTCCTGCTCCACGTCGTCGTCGACGTAGAAGAGCGTCGGATGGCCCGCGTGCTGCCGTCCGAAGAACTCTTCGGCCAGCGCTTCCTGCCACCCCTGATAAGAATGATCCACTCTGTCCCCACAAGAGATGCCCCGATGCCCCATTTCGTCAAATCCCCGGCATGGAACGGTCTTCCGCATCACCCTAGCCCCGCCACTGACAACGGGTCACTACCGAACGCCCTCGCAGGCGCAGCCCTCTACTGCCACGGCCCGGAGCAACCTGACGGCACGCACCACACAGAGGCGCCCCACCCCTCACTGCTTCCACAAGCGTCCATTGCAGCGCTCGCACAACCACCCGAAATACACGGCCAGAGCCTGACTGAGAGTGATGCGCTTGCGGCGATGGCAGCATCCACCGCGATCGCCCAGGGCGCGATCGGTGCACCTTCAACCAAAGGCTACCTGTGCAGGTAACGTGAGGGAAACATGAAGACCACCAATCAAACTGACGCCCTCTACGCAGCCTCCGACGCGGTGGCCCCCGTCTTCATGCGCGGCTCCCTGCCGAAGAACGCGCGGAACTTCTCGACCGTCCCGATCTCCCTCACGATCTTGCTTATCCATGCCTGGGTGTAGACGTATTCGTTAAAGGCTTCGTTGTACGTGCAGTACCTGGCGTCGGTGACATACGGGTCGCCGGAACCCTTGGCCGGACGGACCTTCAGCCGCTTCCACATCTCCACGTGCTCGATGTACACGCTGAACCGGAAAGCCAGTTGCTCCTCGACGCGGGCAGCGACCTGCGCCGGGCGCATCCTGTTCAGGTCCGCCACCTCGACATGGCGGTCCCTGGTGATGACGGTTCCCTTGCGCCCGGCCTCGACCATGGTGCGTCGCTCATCCTCGCTCAGGTCGTCGAGCTTGACGAAGTTGACCGCCAGGTCGGCGTCCGTCTTGGAGCCGGTGATGGGCACCAGCCGTACGCGGTAGTCGTACCTGGGATCGTCGAGGACGGACGGATCAATGCCCGCCTCGTACCTGGCCACCAGGTCACGGGTCTTCCTGGGCAGCCCCCTGGCGGCCTTCCGCATCTCCTCGTATCCGTCCGCGGTCAACACCTGGACGGAGAGCGGGAAGCGGAGCCGGTCAGCAAGGCTGTAGCCGGCACCGAAGTGGGCGGTCATCTCCTGCTCGTAGTTGATCACGTAGGCCTGCGCCCTGCCGCCCGTGACGATCCTCAGGTTGTGCTCGTAGCGGTGTTCCACCTTGTTGCGCAGGGCGACGAAGAGCTCAGCGTTGAGGCGCACCGTGTCGCCGCTGTTGGGAAAGCGCTCCTTCAGGCACTTCTCGAGGTCCCAGGCCTTCGGTTCGCCGTCGATCATCTGGTGGCGGCCGGTCTTGGAGTCCAGATAGTGGTAGTCGATCTCGGCCTTGTGGAATTCCGCGTGGAGCAGGTAGTGCCAGGCCTTGTGCATGTGGGTGAGGAAGTCGCTGTAGTCGCCGCTGGAGCAGTTCCATTCGTCGAGCGCCTTGAGGGCGTGACGCTGGGACTCCATGAGGATGTGGTGCCACCGGGGATGGGCCATGAAGATGCTCGCTCGTTTTCGTCCGGGTACGGGGAGATCGGTTCTCAGGGTGATAGAGCTGTCCGCAGACGGCGTGACGTGGGCTGCCTCGCGTTTCCTGCGCCTGCCTGTGTCGACGTGAACGTACGAAGACGAAGGAGGCCGGGAGGCTCGGCAACTGCCGCTTCGGTCCATAGCCTCAGGCAGCAACAAGGTCGCTCTCCGGCGCCTGCGGTGTGCCGTCCGGCAGTCCCCTGGCGCGGAGTTCCTGCCTCAGGGCCTCGGCGAAGGCCGCCGGGGATGACATGCGCGCCACCCTCAGTTCCAGCATGTCCACCGGCCGGGAGCGGCCGACGAGGCGGCGGGCACGCTGCTCCTTGCACACGGCCACCGCCTGCGACCGGGCCTGTCGCACCCTGCGCGCGTGTGCGCGCAACCGTCGCAGCCGCTCGGGGGGCTGAGCCGAGAGTTCCGCGCGCCGGACGGCCCCACGAGCGAGGACATCGACGTGGGCGAGAGCGACGGTGATGGGACCGACGAGCGAAGCGTGTTCCAAGGCCGCGGCGATCTCCGGAGCGCAGATCCCGTTCATGCGGGCGAGAACTGCCTCCTGCAGGGCGGTGAAGTCATCGGCGAAGCGACGAATCAGTTCTGTGTGCTCGGTGATCGTCACAATGGCCTTCCAGGTCGCGGGTGGTGGTGAGCGGGGCCGCACATGGTGTGCGAGCAGGGCGTGGGTGCGGGAGCCGTGGGTCGTGCCCCGCGGGGGGCGCCGTCCGGAGAGGGGCGTCGGCTGAAGAGGTCTCGGCGTCAAAGAGCCCGCGCGGCCGACCTGTTCAGCTCCGCACTCCCCGGATCTTCCGGCCCAACTGGCTGTTCGGGTCGAGGAGCGCGCCCGCGACGCGGCCGGCGGAGTCCTTCACACCGCCACTGAAGTTGAGTCGGCCGGTGGAGCCGACGCTGGCGCAGACGCCGTCCCAGTAGGCGGGTTCGCGCTCCCAGCGGACGTCGGCGAGCAGGTCCTCGACCGTCTCGTAGCTCATGGCATCACCGGGGTCGCACCAGGGGGTCGCGCGGTGCAGCAGGACGCCGAGGCCTGCCATCACGGCCGGGGCCGTGATCGCGCTGCGCCGGGCGAAGTCCGGGAAGCGGCCCCCGATCAGCCGGGACACCAGACGGACGACGACCGTCTCCACCTCGTCGGCGTCGGTGTTGGACGGCAGGTTGCCCTCGTGGACGTTGGCCGCCGAGTACTCCACACCCTTGCCGCCGAAGACGGTGGTGACGATCAGCGCCCGCAGCGCGGACAGCGTCACGACCTCCTTGTCGGTCCTGGTGAGCTGCCGCTTGCCGGCGTTGACCAGCTTGCCGAACGGCATCCGCCGACCGTCCGACTCGACCTCGAGTTTTTCGCCGACGCCGTAGGCGAGGCGGGTGGCGAGGTCGCGCTGGTCCATGGACATGGCCAGGTTCTTGGCGACGTCGATGCCCTTGACGTTGCGGTCGTAGAAGATCTGCCGCGCGTCCGCCGGGGAGATCCCCAGGTAGAGCTCGAAGGGGATACGGACCCGTCGGCTGAGCTCGGCGTAGGTGAGGCCGAATGCCTCCGGGTCCCGGTAGATGTCGTGCCAGGCGGTGGTCTGCGTCTCGCCGTCGATGGCGATCACCATGGCGTCCGGGGCGACGGTCAGCGTCCGCAGGCCCGACTCGGGGACCAGCTCCTCACTCACCGCGGCGGCCTCCCCCGCGTGCCAGAGCGTGATCGGGGGCGTGGACCAGGCGGAGCCGTGCTTGCCAAGGATGCCGTTGGCGATGTACTCGGCGTACTCCGGGATGTTCTTGCCCTTCTGGGACTTCAGCGTCCGCTGCACGGTCGAACGGAGCTCGGCGTGGCGCCGGTCGTGCCCGGAGGCGGTCTTGAGGGCGCGCGGGTCCTCCTCCTGGCGCGGTGACGGCACGAGACGCACCAGCGTCGCGAGGGACATGGTGCCGATGACCGCGTCCTCGCGGAACGGCATGACGGTGAGCGGGATTCCTTCCGGGGTGCCGCTCGGCATGGTCAGGCGCATGGGTTTCCCCCTGTGTCGTGGTCGATCGGGCTCGCCTGGCCCTCAGGCGCCACAGGTCCCCCGGCATCCGGCCGGGGGCGGTTGGCGCAGGACAAGGCGCTGGGTGCTCAAGGACATGGCTATGGCAAGGGAAGTCACGCTTCCGCCGGGGAGTACCGCTCACCAGTGGAAGCGATTACATGAAAGCATGACCGTGAAAGCACTGTCCAACAGCTTGCCGAAGTTGACTCGTGCTGTACGGTGTAACCACGCCGACCATCGGAGCAGGACCACATCCATGCCGCAGCCCCTCGCACCATCCGCCCAGGTGACAGCCGCCGAGATCTCCCGCATCGCGGGCGTCACGCGTGCCACCGTCAGCAACTGGCGACGCCGGCACGACGACTTCCCGGCGCCGTCCGGGGGCACGGACAGCAGCCCGCTGTACGACCTGGAGTCGGTGCGCGCCTGGCTCGCCTCACGCGGCCACGTCTCGGCGGCGAATCCCTCGGAGGAGCTGCGGACCACGCTGCGCCTGCGCGCGCAGAGCGGCGGCGGCGCGTCGGACCTTCTGCTCCTCGTCCTGGCGGCGGCGGGCCGCTCCCCGGAGGAGCTCACGGCCGCCGCACAGCTGCCGGACCGGGACCTCGTTACCCACGCCCAGCGCGATGTGGCCACCGCGGCCGACGCCGTACCGAGCGCGGACGCCGTCCACTTCACGGCGGACGACGCGGCGGTCCTGCGTGCGCTGTACGCGTGTGTACGCGACGACGGCGGCCAGGCCGCACTCGGCGTGCTCGCCGAGCGGGAGTTGGAGGACAGCGCCGCGTCCGGCGCGTACCGCACCCCGGAACCGCTTGCGAACCTGCTGGCCGCCCTGATCCCCGGATCAACGGCCCGCGTCCTCGACCCGGCCTGCGGCAGCGGCACCCTCCTGGAGGCTGCCGCCCGCCGGGGAGCTCGTGAGCTGTACGGCCAGGACAACCTGCCCGTGCAGGCCCTGCGCAGCGCCGTGAGCCTGATGCTGACGGCTCCGGAGGCCAAGGTCACCGTGCACGCCGCCGACAGCCTCCGCGCGGACGCCTTCCCCGACCTGCTCGCCGACGCGGTGCTGTGCAATCCGCCGTACGGCGTGCGCGACTGGGGCCACGACGAGCTGGCGTACGACCCGCGCTGGGCGTACGGCGTCCCGGCGCGCGCCGAGTCGGAGCTGGCGTGGGTGCAGCACGCGCTCGCCCACCTCACCCCTGGCGGTCACGCCGCCCTGCTCCTGCCGCCCGCCACGGCCGGCCGCGCGTCGGGGCGCCGGGTCCGGGCGGAGCTGGTACGAAGCGGGGCCCTGCGCGCGGTGATCGCGCTTCCGGCCGGCGCGTCGGTGCCGCTGCACGTCGGGCTCCAGGTGTGGGTGCTGCAACGGCCCGAACCGGGCGGCCCGGAGCACAAGTCAGTGCTGTTCGTGGACACGGCGGCGGACGCGGCGACGGGTACGGCGACGGCGGCCGGGCGCGGCCGAACGGCGGTGACCGCGTGGACGCGGGGTGGGAGCCGGTCCGCCTCCTTGGACTGGGAGGGGATCACCGCGCACGCCCTGGGCGCGTGGCGGGCGTTCGCGGAGAACCCGGACGCCTTCGAGGGCGAACCGGGTGTCGCGCACGCGGTCGGCGTGGTGGACCTGCTGGACGACGTGGTGGACCTGACCCCGGCGCGGCTCGTCCGGGCGTCACGGACGGAGATCAATCCGGCGAAACTGTCGGCCCAGGTCGATGCCACGCGCCAGGACTTGGTGAAGGCAGCGAAGTCCCTTGCGCGGGCGGCCGGTCGCGAGGACTGGAGCGCCGCGGGCGCCGGTGCACGCGAGTGGCGGACGGCGACGGCCTCCGACCTCTCGCGAGGCGGAGCACTCACCCTACTCCGCTCGGTGCCGGACAATGCGCGCACGCGGGCACACGCCGCGAGCGGCGAGAGCGAGCCACCCGAGACGCGGGCGGTGCTCACCGGTTCGGACATCGCGACCGGGTCGGGTCCCACGGGAGAGCCGGTGGGGCTGTACGACGACACGTCACCCGTGATCGCCGTCGGGGACGTCCTCGTACGAGCGGTCGCGAGCGCGGACGGCCCCATGGCCCGGGTCGCGGGCGAGCAGGACGCCGGCGCTCTGCCCGGACCGCAGGTCCACCTCTTCCGCCCGGACCCTGCACGCCTGGACGCCTGGTTCCTCGCCGGGTTCCTGGGCGCGGAGGAGAACATCGCGGGCGCGTCGACAGGCAGCACGGTCCTGACCGTCAGCCCGGGCCGACTGCGCGTGCCGCTGCTGCCGCTGGAGGAGCAGCGGCGGTACGGGGAGGCATTCCGGCACGTGCACGCGCTCCGGGCGGAGGCGCGGCGGGCGACCCTGCTGGCGGAGGAGACGGCACGGCTGCTGGCGGGCGGGCTCACGGGCGGGCAGTTGCTGCCGGCACGGGATGCCGCGGGCGGGGGTGTGGTCCGCGGCCGGGGTGACGATTCACCGCATTAGGCACGGCCCCTCACGCATAGACCACACTTGTCGGACCGCCCCTGGCCGGTTGATCGGCTCGGGCGGTGGGGTTGGGACGTTTCGGAAGGAATCCGGGGATCCAGTTGAACAGCAGTAAGCACACGGAGTTGGCGAACCACGCGTGGTCCGTCGCCGACCTCCTGCGGGGGGACTACAGGCAGTCCGACTACGGCAAGGTCATCCTGCCGTTCACGGTGCTGCGGCGTCTCGAGTGTGTGCTGGAGCCGACGCGCGAGAAGGTCGCGGCGCTGGCGGAGCAGCACAAGGACAGCGGGATTGACCCGCACCGCTTCCTGCAGCGGGCCTCGGGCCACTCCTTCTACAACAAGTCCAGCCTGACGTTGAAGAAGATCGCGGCGGACCCGCAGAACGCGGCGCAGAACCTCCAGGTGTACGTGGGGGCGTTCTCCGACAACGCACGGGGGGTGCTGGAACGCTTCGAGTTCGCGCAGCAGATCAAGCGGCTGGACAGCGCCGGGCTGCTCTACAAAATCATCGGCAAGTTCACGGACCTGGACCTGCATCCCGACGTCGTGCCCAACCACAACATGGGCTACATCTTCGAGGAGCTGATCCGCCGCTTCGCGGAGCAGTCCAACGAGACGGCCGGTGAGCACTTCACTCCGCGTGAGGTCATTCAGCTGATGGTGCGGCTGCTGGTTGCTCCAGACGGTGACGGGCTCCACCTGCCCGGTACCGTGCGTACGGTACTAGACCCGGCCTGCGGCACGGGCGGCATGCTCTCCGCGATGGACGACCTCATCACTGAGCTCAACCCTGACGCCACGGTCGAAGTGTACGGGCAGGAGCTCAACCCCGAGTCGTGGGCGATCTGCCGGTCCGATCTCATGATCAAGGGCCAGAACCCGGAGAACATCGCCTTCGGCAACTCCTTCTCCGACGACGGTCACGCCCGCAAGTCGTTTGACTACATGCTGGCGAACCCGCCGTTCGGCGTGGAGTGGAAGAAGGTCAAGGAGGAGGTCGAGCACGAGCACAAGTCGCTGGGCGAGGCGGGCCGCTTCGGCGCGGGGCTGCCGCGCATCAACGACGGGTCGCTGCTATTCCTGCAGCACATGATCTCGAAAATGAAGCCGGTGGACGTGAACGGCGGGGGCGGCTCGCGGCTCGCGATCGTCTTCAACGGCTCCCCGCTGTTCACGGGCGCGGCGGGCTCGGGAGAGTCGGAGATCCGCCGCTGGATCCTGGAGAACGACTGGCTGGAGGGCATCGTGGCCCTGCCGGACCAGCTCTTCTACAACACCGGCATCTCGACCTACTTCTGGATCCTGACCAACCGGAAGAGCCCGGACCACAAGGGCAAGGTCGTGCTGCTGGACGCGCGGGACCAGTGGCAGAAGATGCGGAAGTCGCTGGGCGACAAGCGCAAGCAGCTGGGCCCGGACCACATCGCGACGGTGGTCAAGCTGTACGGCGAGGCGCTGGCCGTGGTGGACGACCCGGAGCACCCGCTGCACGGCAAGGTGAAGGTCTTCCGCAACGAGGACTTCGGCTACCAACGGATCACGGTGGAGCGGCCGTTGAAGCTGCGGTTCGAGGTGACGGAGGAGGCGCTGGCGGCACTGGAGGCGTCCAAGACGATCCAGAAGCTGCCGCAGGCACCGGTTCTGGCGGACGCGTTCAAGTCCTTGATGGGCGCGAGCTGGGGCACGAAGCAGGAGGCTTGGCTCGCGCTGAAGGACGCGGTGGTGCAGGCCGGCGGTACGTGGCCGACGGGGGCGCCGTTCACCAAGGCGCTGCGGGATGTCATCGGAGTGCGGGATCCGGAGGGCGAGGTGCAGCTCGTGAAGGGGCAGCCGGAGCCGGATGGGGAGCTTCGGGACTACGAAAACGTGCCGTTGGGTGAGGACGTCGAGGAGTATCTGGCGCGGGAGGTTCATCCTCATGTGCCGGATGCGTGGATCGACGGCAGTAAGACGAAGGTGGGGTACGAGGTTCCATTCACTCGGCACTTCTATGTGTATGAGCCGCCTCGGCCGATGGCAGACATTGATGCGGAGTTGAAGGCGCTGGAGGCGGAGATTCAGGGGCTGTTGGGGGAGGTGACGGAATGAATACCACCAACTGGCAAACCGTGCCGCTCTGGTCCGTCGCTACCGAGACTCGTGTAGCGGTTGATCCCGCCGACCTCGGCGACCAAGTGGTGCATTACAGCATCCCGGCTGTTGACGCGACAGGAACAGGTCAGGTCGAGGCAACTGACTCCATCAAGTCCGCGAAGCTCCGACTGCAAGGTGGGGAGGTGTTGGTCAGCAAGTTGAACCCACGAAAGAGCCGGGTCCTGATCGTCCCTAACTCACCGTTGCCAATCGTCTCCTCAACCGAATTCGTTGGTCTCCTTCCGGGAGCGAAGCTTGAGCCTCGGTTCCTGGCTTACTTCCTTCAGTCCGAGGTAACACGCCAGGTCTTGGACTCTCAGGTTCAGTCTGTAACCCGCAGTCACCAGCGAGTGGCGCCGGAGGATGTTACGCACCTTCCGGTGCGGTTGCCATCAATGGATGAGCAGCGCCGCATCGCAAACTTCCTCGATGCCGAGACGGCACGGATCAAACAGATTGGTGCCAAGCGCCTTAAGCAGATGGACCTGCTGACGGAGCGCCGCACGGCTGCACTGGCTGAGTGCGTCTCCTCGGACGGTCCCGATTCGATTCAGCACCCCCTCGTGGGCACCGTGCCGCACACTTGGCCGGTACTGCCTCTACGTCGGGTCATTCCGGCGGTGAACGTCGGTGTCGTCGTTAACCCATCAAGTTACTTCACGGACGATGGAGTTCCTTTCATCCATGGATTCAATGTGCGATCCGGATGGATCGAACCGCATGGCATGAAGTTCATGTCCCATGAAAGCAATGAGGAACTCCACCGGTCACGCGTCCGCAGCGGAGACGTTCTGGTAGTCCGAGCTGGCTCCCCGGGGAGGGCCGCCGTCGTGACCGAGGAGTACGACGGAGCAAACTGTGCGTCTGTGCTGATTTTGCGGCGTGGTCGTGCGATGCTGCCGCAGTTCCTGTCGGCATTCATCAACTCACCGGCAGGACGGGGTCAAGTGCAGGTGTCCCAGTACGGAGCTGCGCAGGAGGTCATCAGCGCAGCACAGACACTCTCCTTCGTGGCCCCTGTTCCGGACGTGTCCGAGCAGCAGTATCGCGTTGACCGACTAAACGCACTCCTCAACAAGCAAGATCAGGTTGTCAGCAAGCTCCAGCGTCAGGCTTCTTTGCTTGCCGAACGCCGACAAGCTCTCATTACCTCCGCTGTATCCGGCCAGTTCGACGTCTCCACCGCCAGTGGCCGCAACGTAACCGAAGGAGTAACCGTATGAGCCCCGTGCACGACGAGTCCTCCTTCGGGTCCGCCATAGTCGCCGCCCTCTGCGAGCGGGGATGGCGGGAGGCAAACCCCGAGGACTACCGACCCGACCTCGGGCTCGACACCAACGAGTTGTTCACCTTTATCGGGGCGACCCAGCCCGACGAGTGGAATGAACTGCTCACCGTCTATGGTGGTAACCCCAACGAGGCACAGCGCGGTTTCGCTCAGCGTCTCGACCGGGCCATCGCCGATGAGGGGTTGCTCCATGTCCTCCGTAACGGTGTCAAGGATCGCGGTGTCCGGCTCCGCGTCGCCTACTTCAGGCCCAACCTCATCTCCGCCGACTCCGTTCTTAACGGATACCGGGCCAACCGCCTCACCGTCGTCCGGGAACTCCCCTACGCCACCAAGCAGGCCGACTGGGGTCACCGCCTCGACCTGACCCTGTTCCTCAACGGCGTCCCCGTCGCCACGGCCGAGCTCAAGAACCCGCTCACCGGGCAGGGCGTCGAACAGGCCAAGGAGCAGTACCGGACCGACCGGGACCCGACCGAGCTGATCTTCACTCGGCGGGTCATCGCGAACTTCGCCGTGGACCCGGACCTGGTCTTCGTCACCACGCAACTGCGCGGCAAGAGCACCCAGTTTCTGCCCTTCAACACCGGCTCGAACGGCCCCGGCCAGCCCGGCGGGGCAGGAAACCCGGCGCCCACCGCCTACGGCACGTACGCCACCTCCTACCTCTGGGAACAGGTCTGGCAGCGGGACAACTGGCTCGACCTCCTCCAGCGTTTCGTGCACCAGCAGAAGCACAAGACGCGCGGCGGCGGCACCACCAAGTCGACGATCTTCCCCCGCTTCCACCAATGGGACGTGGTCCGGAAGCTCACCGCGCACGCGTCCGTCCATGGCGCCGGCCAGAACTACCTGGTCATGGCCTCCGCCGGCTCCGGCAAGTCGAACACCATCGGTTGGCTGGCCCACCGTCTCAGTGACCTGCATGCCCGGACCGATCCGAGCGTCCTGAACCCTCATGCCCTCGCTGAGGGCCGTATCCAGCCGGGCGAGCCCGTCTTCGACAAGGTCATCGTCATCACGGACCGTCGGAATCTGGACGCTCAGCTCCGGGAGACCGTCGGCAGCTTCAGTCAGACCGACGGCCTGGTCGTGAAGGTCGACGAGAAGCACGGCGCCAAGAGCGAGCAGCTCGCCCGTGCCCTCTCCCGGGACACCGGGAAGATCGTCACGGTCACCCTGCACTCGTTCCCGGCCCTGCTCGACTACATCAAGCGCAACCCCACCGAGATCAAGGGCACCCGCTTCGCGGTCATCGTCGACGAGGCGCATTCCTCCCAGTCCGGTGATGCCGCTACCGCCGTGAAGTCCGCTCTGCGGGACCTCGGTCTGGACGCCGACTCGGACGACGAGGGCGCGACCGCGGTCACCGTGGACGACCAGCTCAAGGCGAAGGCGGTCGCGCGTTCCCGCGCCGCCAACCTCTCCTACTTCGCCTTCACGGCAACGCCCAAGTCCAAGACCCTCGAACTCTTTGGCACAGACGGCGTCGAGAACGGCAAGACCGTCTACCGCCCCTTCCACACCTACTCCATGCGCCAGGCCATCGAGGAAGGCTTCATCCTCGACCCGCTGCGCAACTACGTCACCTACAACACCTACTGGAAGCTCGCGAACCTCAACCGCGACGAGAAGGAGGTGGACCCCTCCAAAGCCAACAGCCTGCTCGCCCGGTTCGCGCTCATGCACGAGCACACGGTGTCGCAGCACGCCCAGGTGATCGTCGAGCACTTCGTCCACCACACCCGCGGCCGGCTCGGCGGACGGGCGAAGGCCATGGTGGTCACGGCTTCCCGTCACTCCGCCGTCCAGATGGCCCGCGCCATCCGCAGCTATATTGCCGACCGCGAGTACAACACCAAGTACCCGGACCTGGGCGTGCTCGTCGCGATCTCCGGCACCCTCACCATCGACGGCGAGGAGACCACCGAGGTCAAGGAGAACGGCGGCATCTCCGAGGCCGCGCTGCCGAAGGCGTTCGGCTACACCCGTGCCGACGACAAGGCCGCCAAGGCCGGCGGCAAGGGGCAGCAGGAGTACCGGATCCTGATCGTCGCCGAGAAGTACCAGACCGGCTTCGACCAGCCGCTCCTGACCACGATGTACGTCAATAAGACGCTGACCGGCATCGCCGCCGTGCAGACCCTCTCCCGCCTCAACCGCACCGCCGAACGCAAGTCACAGGCTGACCTTGCTGTCCTGGACTTCGTCAACGAGGCCGAGGACATCCAGGACGCCTTCCGCCCGTACTTCGAGGAGGCGCACACCCTCCCCTCCGACCCGAACCTCCTCTACACGGCACAGAGCCGCGTCATGTCCGCGCCGATCATCTCGGAGCAGGACATGGACGAGTTCGTCGCCGCGTACTTGGAAGCGGAGAAGAAGGCCGGCGGCGTCCAGTCCAAGTGGGAGAAGCTGCACGCCGAGCTGTACCGGCTCCTCTCCCCCGCCGTCGCCCGCTTCACCGCCCTCCTGGAGAGCGAGGAGGAGGACGACGTCGAGACGGCCGAGGCATTCCGCGCCAACCTCAACGACTACGTCCGCAAGTACGGCTTCCTCGCGCAGATCGTCCCGTACAGCGACGCCGAGTTGGAACGCCTGCACCTCTACGGGCGGCACCTGCTCAACCGACTCCCCCGCCTCGCCGACGGCGGAGTCGACATAGGCGAGGTCGACCTGAGTCACCTGCGCGTCGAGAAGACCGGCGAACACGACGTGTCTCTCAACCCCGAGGGCCCCGCCGAACTCAAGGGCTTCGGCGACGGGGCCGGCGGTGCGAAGGACGCGGACAAGTCACTGCTGTCCGAGCTGATCGAGAAGTTCAACTCCAAGTTCGGTACGGAGTTCACCGAGGAGGACGTCCTCCCAGCCTTCAACGCTACGAAGAAGGACCCCAAGGTCCGGGCCGCGGCCGTCGTCAACGACGAGGAGAACTTCGGGATCGTCTTCGACAAGAAGTTCGAGGAGAACATGATGGATCATGTCTCCACGATCGACACGCTCGGCAAGCGGTACTTCGGCACCGACCGGGACTTCAAGTCCAACCTCGACCGCAGCGCTCGCCGCGCGGCCTGGCGGATGATCCGCCGGGAGGAAGGACTGGACGACTTCTGAGACGAGCGGGGGCCGGTGCGCGCGTCACACCGGCCCCCGCTCGTCGTACGTCCGCGTTCAGCGACCTGAGGCCATCCGCACAAAGCCGGCCCACGCCCCCGACCCGAAGGACAGCCTGGCTTCTGCGGGCCGCTTGGAGTCACGCACCCATACAGCGTCGCTGGCCTCGGCAACCTCGATGCACTCGCCGCCCTCGCCACTGCTGTAGCTGCTCTTGAACCAGGCCGACTCAGGAACCGTCGGCTCATCCACTCGGTGGTTCATGTCCCTCCCAAGAGTCCTTCGACGAAGGCCAGCGATTCCCGGGGAGTCAGGGCCTGGGCCCTGAGGATGCCGTACTGCTCCTCCGCATCCCGCACCTCCGGACGGTCGGTGTAGAGGCGGCTGTTCTGCTGAACCTCAACGTAGGCCATCCTCCGCCCTTCACGGTTTTCGATCAAGGTGAACGGGCCACCCAGGCCGCAGTGTTCGGTTCCCCCAGTGGGCATCACCTGAATCACGACGTTCCTCCGCTGACCGTGCAGCAGAATGTGTTCCAACTGCCCCCGCAGCACAGGCCATCCGCCGATTGGCCGCCGAAGGACCGACTCCTCGATCACGAAGCTCAGGGTCGGTAGCGGCTTGCGCGAGAAGATCTCCTGCCGCGCCAGACGGGCCGTGATGCGCTGCTCCACCGTTTCCTCATCCAGCAGCGGGCGTCGCATCGTGAACACGGTCCGCGCGTACTCCTCCGTCTGCAACAACCCCGGTACCGCCAAGGCTCCGTAGACGTGGAGGGACACCGCACCGGCCTCCAACCGAGCCATGTCTCTAAAGAATGCCGGGTACTGGGCACGCCCGACCTCTTCCTTAAGCGCCGTAAGGACCCCACCCGCCCCCAGCACCTCATCCGCCTGCTCGATGAACTGAGGCTGCGGAATCCGCCTCCCCTGCTCAATGGACGCGACCGTCTCCCCCGAGTACCCCACCCGCTTCCCGAACTCCGCCCGCTCCAGCCCCGCCCGCGTCCGCAGCAGCTTCAACTGCCGCCCGAACGCGGTCACCACGCCCGTCCCCGGCTCATCCTCCGGCCGCTGCTGCCGCCGCGCCGCCGTCTCCTCGTCCCGCACCTCGGTCACCGCTGTGCCGCCTCTCCCCGCGTACCGCTCCGTACACCACCCGCGCCCGCTCCGTACGAAGGTCCGTGAGCGGCGCGTCACCACTGGTCACGCTAGGCCACCGCACGCCACGGTGAGTGCATGACCGCAACACAATCACCCCTCACGGTGCACCAATTCACGATGCGCTTCAGCTCCACGCCGCGCGGTGCCCGCCTCGCCCGCCGCCTGTGCGAGCACTGCCTCGATGCCTGGGGCGTCCCGTACGGCAGCGACGCCCACGACGTCGTCACCCTCGTCGCCGCGGAGCTGTGCGCCAACGCCGTACAGCACGGGCACGTCCCGGGCCGGGACTTCCAGGTGCATATGACGGCCTCCCTGTCGACCCGCACCGTACGGATCGAGGTCACCGACACCCGTGGAGAAAACGTCCCCCTCCTCCCCGCCGACCCGTCACCGGACGGCGAGAGCGGGCGCGGCCTGCTGCTGGTCGCGGCGCTGGCCGACCGCTGGGGCTGTTCGCCGCGCGCCGGAGGCGGGCCCGGCAAGACGGTCTGGGCCGAGTGCACCCCTTACCCGGCATGACCTGATCACGCAAGCGGCACCCCCGCAGGTTGGACGCGCACGCCCTCGCCCGGAAGACTGATCCCCGAACACATCGGAGACCTCTGAAGACCTCTGAAGTCGTCTTCGGACACTCGACGCGGGCGGGGGCCAGGACCAGGTGCCGGACGTACGACGGATCGCGGGGCGCTACGAGCTGCTGGAGCAGTTCAGCCACGGCGGCATGGGGGACGTGTGGCGCGGCTACGACGCCGTGCTGGACCGGCCGGTCGCCGTGAAGCTGATCCGCCCGCAGGCCGTGACCTCGCCGCATCTGGCGGAGGAGTTCGCGAAGCGGTTCCGGCGCGAGGCCCGTGTCACCGCGCGCATCCAGCACCCGGGTGTGCCCCAGGTGTTCGACGCGGTGCTCGACGAGTCGTACGAGCAGCTGTTCCTGGTGATGGAACTGGTCGACGGCGTGCCGCTGACCGCGTACGTGAGCCCGGACCGGCCGCCGCTCCCCGTCAGCTGGGCGGTGGCCGTGGCGGCGCAGGTGGCGACCGTGCTGTCGTACGCGCACGACGTGCCCGTCGTCCACCGTGACCTGAAGCCCAGCAACATCCTCGTCGCCCGGGACGGCACGGTGAAGGTGCTGGACTTCGGCATCGCGGCAATCCTGCGCACGGACGTCACCAAGCTGACCGCCACAGGCAGCCCGGTCGGGACGTACCAGTACATGGCGCCGGAGCAGGTGCGCAGCGCCCGGGTGACACCGCACACCGACCTGTACGCGCTCGGGTGCGTCGTGCACGAACTGCTGTGCGGACAGCCGCTGTTCGCGGGGGACAGCGAGTGGCAGCTGATGATGCAGCACGTCAACGCGGCCCCGGTGCCGCTGCGCCGGCTGCGGGCCGACGTTCCGGAGTCACTGGAAGAACTCGTCCTGCACCTGCTCCGCAAGGCGCCCGAGGCGCGCCCGGCGGACGTGCAGGAGGTGTACGAGCGGCTGCGCCCCCACCTGCCCGTGCCCGGCGAGGAGTCCGAACCCGAGGCGGCGGGGCTCGCCGGGGCGCCCGACCCCACCGGGATCTTCCGCCGCCCCTACGCGCCCCGCTCGCGCGCCGCAGCGTCGGGCGCGCGGGAGAACGCGGTCGGCGCCGGGCCGGACGCGGTTCCGGCACCCGTGCTGCCACCCGCCCAGCGTGACGAGCTGCGGGAGCAGATCCGCGAGGTGTACGAACACTGCGCCGCGCTGTGGGACGAGGACCGCTTCTCGCAGGCGGCCGAAGTGGTCGGCGAGATGATCGAGTCGGCCGCCCGGGTGCTCGGCGCGGAGAGCAAGGCGGTCCTCGCGCTCCGCAGGCGCCGGGCGTTCAGCCGTCAGCTTGCGGGTGATCACCGGTCCGCGTTGCCGGAGTTCGAGGCCCTGGCGGACGCCTATGGGCGTGTCAGCGGGCCGAGCAGCGAGGAGGCCCTGGACTGCCGCGCGCAGGCGGCGCGCTGCCGTGGCGAACTCGGCCAGGTGACCGAGGCGCTGGCCGGGCTGCACGACGTGCTCGACGCCGTCCGCGCCGTCGACGGTGACGTGAGCGAGAACGCGGTGGAGCTGCGCCGCGACATCGGCATGCTGTTGCTGGCCCAGCAGCGGGCGGCGGAGGCGTACGACGTCCTGGAGCCGCTGCACACGGACCTGTGCGTGGTGTTCGGCCCGGACGACGAGCTGACCGCCGAGGTGGCCGAGACCCTGGCGGTGATCCGTCTGGATCTCGACGGCGACAGTGCCGGTTCCTCGGCCTGACCTGGCCTTTGCCCGCACCGCGGGCGGCCGGGGCACTAGGATCTCCGCATGCCGCAGCTCGCCTTCGACATCGGTTTCTTCGCCGAACTCCCCAAGCTCCAGCCCCCGGTGAGAAAGGGTGTGCTCGACGCCTGGGAGAAGTTCAACCGGCTCACTCTGGACCAGCTCTTCCAGGATCAGGGTCTGAAGCTGGAAAGCCTCGTGAAGGCGAAGGACAAGCAGATCCGGACGATCCGCATCGACCAGTTCTGGCGCGGTGTGGTGCTCGCACCGCCCTCCGGGGACACCTTCGTCCTGCTGAGGGTCATGGCTCACGACAAGGCCATCGCCTGGGCCATGAAGCAGAAGTCCAGCATCAACGAGGTCACGCGCGCGGTCGAGATCCGGGACGCGGCGACCCTGGACGAGATCACGCCGGCGTACGAGCGAGTGGCCGAGTCGTCGCCGAAGCCCCGGCTGTTCGCGAAGTTCTCCGACGGGGACCTGAAGGCTCTCGGCATCGATGACGAGACACTGCGGCAGGCCCGGTCGCTCGTCGACCAGGAGCAGTTGGACGTCTTCGCGCCGCTGCTGCCGCAGGACCAGCGGGAGGTGCTGCAGTACCTGGCCGCGGGCTGCACGGTGGAGGAGGTCTGGCAGGACATCGTGGCGCCGGCGCTTCAGGCGTCCACGCAGCCGGTGGACACGCGGGACTACGAGACCGCGATCCAGTACACCCGGGCGCGTATCGCGCTGGTGACGGCTCCCGAGGAGCTGCGGGACATCCTCGAGAAGCCCTTTGCGGCCTGGCGGGTGTTCCTGCACCCCTCCCAGCGGAAGGTGGCCTACCGGGCGTCGTACTCGGGCCCCGCGCAGGTCACGGGCGGGCCTGGCACCGGCAAGACCGTCGTCGCGCTGCATCGGGTGAAACACCTGCTCGGCCACCTGCGCGAGGGCGACCGCATCCTCCTCACCACCTACACCAACGCGCTCGTGGGCGCACTCCGATCGGGCCTGGAGTCCTTGGTGGACGACCCGGAGCTGCGCGCACGCGTGGACACGTCCACCGTCGACGGCTTCGCGAGCCGGGTCGTCGCGGAGGCACCGGACGCCGTGCCGCTGCGGCCGCTGATGAACAACGAGGAGGTGAGCCGCTGGGGCAAGGCCGCCAAGGTGACGGGCTTCACCGGCAGCGCGCAGTTCCTCGCCCAGGAGTACCGGCATGTCGTCCTGGCGCAGGGCATCACCACCCTCGCCGAGTACGAGGCGGCGGACCGGCGGGGACGGGGCAGCCGGCTGACAACCGCCGAGCGGCCTCTGGTGTGGGAGACGGTGGAGCGGTTCACCGCCGACCTGGCCGCGGACGGGGCCCGCACCTGGCTGCAGACGTGCGCGGAGGCGGCACGGCTGCTGGAGGCGAAGGGGCCGCCGTACCGGCACGTCGTGGTGGACGAGGCGCAGGACCTCCACCCTGCGCAGTGGAGGCTGCTGCGCGCGGCCGTCCCCGCCCGCCCGGACGACCTGTTCATCGCGGGCGATCCGCACCAGCGCATCTACGACTCGCGGGTGTCGCTGAAGTCGCTGGGTATCAAGGTGGCCGGACGGTCGATGAAGCTGCGCAAGAACTACCGCAGCACCCAGGAGATCCTGCGCTGGTCCACCGCCCTGCTGATCGGCCGCCCGATCGCCCAGCTCGAAGACGAGGGCCGCAACGAGACCCTGCTCGGTTACCGCTCCGCCCTCCACGGCGACGGCCCCGTCGTACGGGACGCGTCGACCGAGGAGGCCGAACTGGACCTGCTCGTCGAGCAGGTGAAGGCGTGGATGTACGCGGGTGTCGGCGCCGGGGAGATCGGGGTCAGCGCCCGGTTCAACAAGACGTGCGCGAAGGCGGTCGCCCGCCTGAAGGACGCCGGCGTTCCCGCCGCCACCCTGCGCGCCGCCGAGGCCTCCACCCAGGACGGGACGACCGTGCGCGTCGGGACCATGCACTCGTTCAAGGGCCTGGAGTTCCGCTGCGTCGCGGTCATCGGCGTCACCGAGGACGCGCTGCCGTTCCCCAAGGCGGTCACACCGCCCGAGGTGGATCCCAAGCAGCACGAGACGGACATGCTGTCGGAACGCTGCCTGCTGTTCGTCGCCTGCACAAGGGCCCGCGACAGCCTGTACGTCTCCTGGTCGGGCAAGCCCAGTCCGTTCCTGATGGAGGCGGGAGTGTAGAGCGAGTTCCTCACTCTGGTTCTGCCGACATGGGTCAGGCAAACTCTTCGTCGCAGCTTCGTGTCCCGCACACAGGACACGGACACGGAACAAGGCGATCGCCACCCGTGGCGCCTCCCTCGCCGGCGTTGACGTGGCGCACCGTCACGGCCGGGGGCACGGCGGGGCACGGCTGAGTTCGCGCGACAAGGGGGGCCGATCGTGAGTGCTCAGGAAACACACTTCCAGGGTGCAGAGATCTTGCAGAGCACACGTACTCATGTCCGCTGGACCTTGCAGAAGCTTTCCGCGCCGGTTTCCTTCTCCTGCCACCTGTGCGGCAGGGCGACCACGGACACAGTGGTCGCCATCAAGACCACGAGTGCGGGAAGGAAACTCGCCCACTGCGCGGACTGCCACCTGCAAAGAACCACTGAGGTGGCCAGTACCCATGAGCCTCATGCCCCGGCCGTCGTCACTGCCTCGGCTCCTGACGGTGCAGAAGGTGCAGCGACCTCCCAAACTGGACCGCAGCCGGCTGCGTCTGTCTCTCACCCCACTGGAACGTCCCGTCTTCATCGCGAAGAAGCGGTTCTCTTACGCGTATGACTCCCGGATCATCGCCCGTGAACTCCCGACGAGCCTGGCCCACAGCCGAGCGGGCATCGGTGTCTCGCTCGAGGTGCTCGTGCAGGAGACAATCCGCAAACTCGGCCATCTCGACGAGGCGGGCAGCGCACTTCTGCCGGTGGAGAACCTGATCCGCGGCGTTCGAAGCCGTGGCATGTCCCACCAGTACTCGAGCGACGCGATCCGCGCTTCGGTGAACGGGCTCATCGCCCGAAAACGCCTCACCTGGGAAACAGGAAGCTGCGCGGCCGACGGCGTTCTTCACTTTCCGGCCCGTCCGGGCGAGAGAACGGTCCGCCTCGTCTGCTACACGCCCTTCGTACTGCCCAAGCCGAAGAAGCAGCGGGTCGTGCACCTGCCGAGCGCCTCTTCACGGCACGGCGTCGCGGGGCACCTGATGAAGATAGGGCACCTGGGCAAGCAGGCCAGCGATACGGCCCAGGCCGCGTACGCCGACGCCCATCGCAGCGCCGGCCTGACCGGGTCTCATCAGCTACCGAAGGGACACACCTACGTCAAACCTCACAAGCGCGGAGGCCTGACGTAGGCAGGCAGATGGAGGGGCCGTCCACTACCGAATGCTCTGCAACAACCGCCCCGTGGCAGTGACGGTCCAGAACGTCCATCCGTTCCGATTCGGATTGACGTGCGGGTTCAGGGCGTGGACCAAGGCGACCGCCGCCCCGCTGGGAGTCTCGTACTCGCCTCGCCCCGGACCGGAGGGGATCCTCACGACGCGGGACGCGGGATCGTAGTAGGCGTCAACGCGCTGGCCTTCGTAGGTCGCATGGATCTCAACACCGTACTTCGTGCGAAGTTCTTGGAGCTCCGCCCCGACGAGCGTGGGTGCGGTCGGGCCCTCCACGATCAGCTGCTCGTCGGCAGGCAGCTCGTCGGTGTCCCGGTGGGTGGCCTGTGCGTCGTAGCGGGGAAGACCGAGCAGCTCGTTGAGGACGTTGGCCAGCAGACTCCGGCGTGCGGCCAGGAAGTCGGGAAAACGGTCCAGGGACCGCAGCTCCGGATCGCCGGGGATCCACTGCTCGGCCAGGCGCTCCGGCGCGATCCCCGCCATGTAGTCGACGGGCAGCCTGGAGGAGATCATCTTGTTCGTCTGACCGGTGACGAAGGCCAGGTTGGCGAGGCTGTTCCACTCCTCCTTCGCGTATGTCCCCTGGACTCGGGCGCGCGGGAACACGTGATGGAATTCGATCTTGGCGCCGCTGCTCATCGGCTGGTCGCTGATGGCGATGTTGGTCGCCCAGTCTCGCGCCGTGCCCCGCAACGCGGCGATGTAGAGCAGTTTGAAGAAGGGATGCGTGGAGTACTTCTGCTCCAGGTCCCTCGGATGGAGGGCGCTGTCCCGGGACCGGGTGCCGGAGGCCCGGCGGATGAGTTCGGCGAACAGGCCCTCTCCCTCACGCGATTTGATCAGCCGTGCCTCCGCGTCGAGCTTGCCCTCGACCTGCAGCGAGTAGTGACTGAACGCCATCGCCGTGTACACCCAGCGGCGCAGCAGCTGAGCCTCCCCCGGACGCAGCTTGCCGTCCCGGTGGTGCAGCAACAGGGCGGGCACGATAGTGACGTTCGGCGACGAGAGGACCTCGGACCGGGGGATCGAGCACTCGCCCTTCAGGAAGTCGATGGCGAAGCGCAGCGCCCTCTCGGTGGCGTGCCAGGCCTCCTTCAGCGCGGCTTCGTCCATGTCCGCCCCGATGAGCTTGATGTGATGTGCGCCGGTTCCCGCGAGGAGGCTCGTGAGACGCAGGACGGCTTCCCTGTTCAGGGCGAAGTTGCTGTCCTGCAACTCCTGGTGGAAGGCGTCCATGGTGTCCAGGCCGTCGGACCAGCGCGCCGCGATGGCGCTGTAGACGAGGTCACCCTTGGACAACCTTCGACCGCCCTTGTTCAACCGGGCGAAGAGTTCGGCGACCTCCTCGTAGTCGTCGGACTCGTAGGTGATGACGGCGATCTCCTGCCTGCGGATGTCATGCACCTTCTGCAGGCGCTGCATCCATGCGCCGAACTGCGGGGCGGAGTACTCGATCCCGGCCGCTTTGAGCACCTCGTGGTACTGCACGTTCTCCTGCAGCAAGGTGGAAACACGGAACAGGAGCGGGTCCTTGCCTTGGATCGCGCTCGGGTTGACGAACTCCTCGGTGCGCACGTCGAAGCGCAGGTCGATGAACCGGCCGTCCGCCTTCGACTCCGGCCGGTACACCCACGCGAGGGAGGTCAACCGCTGTTGCCCGTCCAGCAGGTAGAGAGGCTGGTGCGCCGACTTGTCGGCCTGGACGACGGCAGCCGTCTTGAAGGGGACGGTCAGATTGGTCTTCCACAGCAGCAGGGCACCGACGGGGTAGCCCCGGTAGAGGGAATCGAAGAGATCGCGTACGTCGGGCCTCATCCAGACGAAGTCGCGCTGGATGGAGGGAATGACGACCTTGCCCTGCAACAGGTCCTCGATTTGAGAAGCGATCTTTTGGTTTGCCAGCCCCATGCTGCCCCCAGCCTGCGTGTGCTCCGCCACACACACGCTATCAACTACCGAGAAGGGCCAACTGCGGCCGAGCGGAACCACCTTCGCTTGCCAGGGTCGTCGCGTACCCCGCTCGGCCCTCCGGATGCCCGTACCCACGCCCCTACGCCGAACTGGCAGACATGGACGGCACGACACGCTGATCGGGTACAGCTCGGCCCTACACGGTTTCGGGCCACGCGTCCGCGCGGCGGAGATGGAGGAGGCTGAGCTCGACGACCGGGTCGAGCAGGTGCGTGAGTTGGTGGACGGCGGTGCCGCGTACGAGGAGATCGGTACCTGTGCGCGGTCATAGTGACTTGCGAGAGCCAAGGACCGCTCGATCGCGGCCGGGGTCCCCGCAAGCCGGGTGGTCCGCGCAAGCCGGGTGGTCCGCGCAAGCCGGGTGGTCCGCGCGGGAGTCGCCCGCACCGACGACGCAGTCAACGCGGGTGCATGCACACTTTTTAGGGCTCGAGTACCGCTACACCGCCGTCGTCGGCGTCAACGACCACGCCCTGCCGAATTCTTCGGCCGCCACCCCGCAGAAGCTCGACCGGCTCCAGCACGAGGCCACCCTCGCCGCGGAAGCTGCATGCTGTTCGCCGCCTGCACCCGGGGGACAGCCTGTACGTCTCGTGGACCGGGCAGCCGTGCCCGTTCCTGGTGGGGCCGCGTGCGGGACGTAGCCGACACAGTCTGCTCGTCATCCCTGAACCGGGCACACACCAGCGAACCGAAGCGGTTTGACGATGCTTTCAAGCGTATGGGAAGGTGTAGCCGCTTCAGCTCGTGTAAGGCGGCGCGGCGAAGGACGTCGTGACGCGAAGGGGTGGACGGGCGGTAGCGAGGGGGATGCGGCTTCAGCCGCCCACAGGGCTGCCGGGATGCCGGCGACCGGAATCCTTCTCCTACCCGCAGCAGTGCGGGATGCCCCCGGCGGGGCGCTCGCGGAAGGAGCATGTGATGGCCGACGAGAAGACTCCTGATGAAGGAGCGGCCGAGAAGGCCGGGCAGTGGGTCGCTGAGCTTGCGGAGAAGGTCATGGTGAACGGCGTGGGGCCGATCAGGGGGTCGGCAACCTGGGCCGAGGACCGTCTTTCGCGTCGGCAGGGTGCCGATTACCGGGCACCTGGTGACGATGAGCGCCGCTCTCCCCAGGACATGAAGGACGACATCGACGCGGTCGTCGCCCGCCTCATCAAGGAGTCCGTGGCCGCAGCCGGGGCTCAGGGGTTCATCACCGGGCTCGGAGGTCTGCTGACCGCAGGCGTGACGATACCCGCGAACGTGGCCGCATCCTTCGCCGTCAACATGCGGATGGCCGGCGCCATCGCGCACCTTCGGGGATGGGACATCCGTGATCCGCACGCGCGGACCGTCGCGATGATGCTCGCGATCGGGATGAGCACGCAGCACGTCCTCGCAGCCTTCGGGGTGAAGGCAGGCCAGAAGTTCGGCGAGCAGATGATCAAGAAGATCCCGATCACGATGATCCGGGCGATCAACAAGAAGGCAGGGACCCACCTCGTCGCGAAGTATGGGACCCAGCGCGCTGCGATCACGCTCGCCAAGGGGATCCCAATCCTGGGGGGCCTTGTCGGAGGGGCTGTGGACGCAGGAGCGACTGCTGTCATCGGGCGGGCCACGGACAAGGCCATGCGTGGCGACACCCTGCGGGCCGAGGAACCGAAGTAACGAAGAAGCGAACCAGGTGGACCAGCGCGCGCCTCTTCCTCGCTGGGTGCGGAGGAGCAGCGGGAGGACTTCCGGCACTCCCTGCGCTCGTCGCCGCCTGCCCTTGTCAGACCTCGTCCAGGTCGTGGGCGGTGCTTGCAGGTGTTGCAGAGCCTGTCGACAGGCACGTCACCGTCATCCCGGAGGTCGAAGCGAGTTCTACTGCCCGCTAATGCCCACCCCGCTCATCACTGCGGGCGCCACGTACATCGACAGCCGCACGGACGAGGACCGCGCCCACGCACTCAACCTGATCCAGTCCCGGAAGGACTACCAGACCAAGATCAAGGAGTACGGCCCCGCAGGGGACCAGCGTCGACAGTGCCCCGCCCTCGGGTCCCACGCCACGGTCACCTGCTACCGCCGACCCCAGCCACGCCCGTCCACCGTCGTCGACCTCGACGCCCCCGCTGTCCGTACCCCGGCGGCCCTGCCCACCATCCCCAGGCCCAAGCGGGACACCCCCGTCTACCCCGACATCTGCAGAGGGAAGAGCATCACCGTCCCGGGCACCGTGTTGGCCAAGTGGCGGCAGAAATACCCCCTGTTCACCCCTCTGTGGCAGGAAGCCTGGTCCGGACTGCGCAGTCAGAACGAGGGCGGCAACGGCAATCTCAAGAAGTCCGCCCTCGACAGCATCGACAATCCCCAGCTCCGCCTGCCGCACGGACGCGTCGCACAGACCCTGCTCAATGCCGTCATCATCTTCGTGGCGAACCTCAGAGCCATCCGACGGTTCCTCCGCGACCAGGGCATCCAGCCCCGCAAAGCCAGCACGCAGAGCGCCGCAGCCCAACCCGGTGAGCCCTCCTACCCGCCCCAGGCGCGACCGCTTCCGACCGAGCAGGTGGAGCCTCCGCCACGCGAGTGACGCACCTCCGCCGCGCTCCGCCCCCTGAAAACCCCACATGCCTGCGCCACGGCTACTAACCGTCGCGCAGGCATGTCTTGTTTCCGCAGGTGAGAGGCGCATTGCCTGGGCCGCCACCGCCTCACCTCCTCATCGAGCCGATCACGAGGCTTGAGGCCCCAGAAACGACGAATTACCGGTGAGTCACATGACTCGACCGGTAATTCGTGAACGCTTCGGGACGATCTCGTGAACGTCCCACTGGTGTCCGAGGGGGGACTTGAACCCCCACGCCCGATAAAGGGCACTAGCACCTCAAGCTAGCGCGTCTGCCATTCCGCCACCCGGACAAGGTGTCTGTCGCTTTCGGGCTGCTCCCCTCGGCGACACGGATAACTCTACCAGGGGTTCGAGGCGCCCTTCACCCGCATATCCCGTGGTCAGACGGCCGGGGCGGGTCTTCCCCAGGCACGCCCCGGGCGACTGACACGGAGCGTTTCCATGTGCGTACGAAGCGTAGGAGTAGCGTGCGCGTGTGCGCTTTGTGCCGGAATCCCGCAGGCCTCGCATGCTGTCACCGCTGCGGGAGCATCTGCGGGACACCTTCTGGTTCGCCCCCACCGCGGGGCTGGTGTGCGTAGTCGTGCTCTGGATGGTGGCGGCGACGGCCGATGCCGCGATCGTCGACCACCTGCGGGAGCGGCGGGCGTACGAGGAGATCAGTGATCTCACCTCGATCGCCGAGGACGCCAAGACGGTCGTCACGACGGTCAGCTCCGCCATGATGACCTTCATCGGCGTGGTCTTCAGCATTTCGCTGGTGGCCGTGCAGATGGCCAGCGGGCAGCTCACTCCCCGGGTGGTGCGGATCTTCGTGCGGAGCCGGATCAGCAAGCTGACGCTGACGGTGTTCCTGTCGACGTTCCTGTTCTCGCTGCTGGTGCTGACGTCGTACGAGAGCGAGACCGACCCGGAGCGGATCACAACCGTGCCACTGGTGCAGTCGGTGGTGACGTTGTTGCTGGTGGGGCTGAGTCTGCTGTTGTTCATCGCGTATGTGACGACCACGCTGCGCCTGATGCAGGTGGGACCCGTGGTGGACCGGATCACTCGGGAGGCGTTGGGGGCGCTGGTACGGCAGTCGGCCGGTGGGCGGGACCTCGACGTGCTGCCGCCCGAGACCGGCCGGATCGTGCACCGGGGGCGGGCCGGGGTGCTGCGCGACGTGTATGTGGCGCGGCTGGTGCGGGTGGCACGGCGACAGGGGATGGTGTTGCGCTTGATCCCGCGTATCGGGGACTACGTGGTGCCGGGTACGCCGGTGCTGGCCGTGCACGGCGGGCGGGCGCCGGTCCCGGGCGCCTTGCGGTCGGCGGGGGTGGTGGGGGTGTCGGTGGGGGTGGAGCGGACGTTCCACCAGGACGTGGCGTTCGGGCTTCGGCAGCTGGTGGACATCGCGCTGCGTGCAATGTCGTCGGCGGTGAACGATCCGACGACGGCGGTGCAGTGCCTCGACCGGATCGTGCAGTTCCTGGCGGCCGCCGCGGCGCGCCCCCTGGGTACCGTGCGGCACCGCGACCGGCGGGGCGTGGTGCGGCTGGTCCAGGACGTACCGGGGTGGAACGACCTGGTCGATCTCGCGTTCACCGAGCTGAGGCTGTGCACGGCGGGCAGCCCGCAGGTCACCCGGCGCATGCTGGCCGGCATCGACGATCTGTTGCTGCTCGCTCCGCCAGAGCGGCGGGAGCCTCTGCTGCGCCACCGCGCGCTCCTCCAACAGGCCGTGGAGCGTACGGTGGCGCAGTCCGCCGACCGGGTGTTCGCCATGGAAGCCGACCGGCAGGGCATCGGCTAGGCGGTGGGCGGGGACCCGATGCCCCCGCTGCTGCGCTACGGCCCGGCGCTCGCTGGGTCGGGGTGCCGTCGCGGCCCCGACCGGCGCGGTACGAGGCGGCGTCGGAGCGTCGGGGTGCTCCACCGGGAGGCAGTGGCCGATGTGGTGGGAGCTGACGGCGGGCGGCCATGGGCCGGCCATCAGGGCGAGCCCGCGGCCGATCAGCCGGGACGGCTAGCAGTGCTTCTCACGGAGTGAGTGGAGGTGAGTGCTCGCCTTGCGGGCGAACGTGAAGGACTCGACCGGATTGTCGTGTTCGGCCTGCCAGTGGTGGTCGCGGCGGCCGCCGTGCGTGCGGGTGACCGCCGAGATGAAGCGCTGGTAGTCGATGTCGCCGTCCCCGACGTCCACCATCCGGTAGCCGTCGCGGGCGGAGGTGTCGTGTTCACCGTCCTTGACGTGGAAGAGCGGGTAGCGGTCGGGGTGCTTCAGTACGTAGGCGAGCGGGTCGAAGGGTGCAGGCGTGCCGTCGGCGCGCCTGCCGAACCGGAACTGACCGGCGTACGCCCAGTAGATGTCCATCTCCAGGTAGACGAGGTCCGGGTCGGTCTCGGCGAGGAGCACGTCGTAGAGCCGGACGTCGGGCCGGTCGGTGGCGAAGGAGAACTCCTCGGCGTGGTTGTGCTGGTAGAACTTCATGCCGCGCTTCTTCGCCTCGGCACCGTAGTGGTTGAACTCCTCGGCGCAGCGCTTCCAGCCGTCGACGGTGGCGCCGTAGCGCCAGGGGCCGGAGGCGGTGCCGATGTGCCTGAGGCCGAGCGCCTGGGCGTCGTCGAGGACCTTGGTGAGGTTCTGGGCGAAGGTGTACGCCGTGGGGTCGGAGGAGTAGTAGCCGACATGGCTGCCGATGGCGCGCAGGCCGTGGTCGCGGGTGAGCCGCTTCAGCTGGGTGAGGGTGATGGGGCCGGCGGCGCCCTGTGAGTATCCGGCGTACTCGACCTCGTCGTAGCCGAAGCGCCGCAGTTCCTCGAAGACCTTGGCGAAGCCGAGGGTGGAGACCTTGTCGCGCAGGGAGTACAGCTGGATGCCGAGGCGACCGGGAGGCAGGACGGGGCGGCCGCGGCCGCTGCTCGCGCCGGTTTCGGCGGCCGAGGCGGGGGTCGTGGTGCCGCCGAGGAGGGCGGCGGCGGTGGCGCCGGCGGCGACACCGAGCATGTTGCGTCTGCTGAGTTTGTGCGCGAGCTCGGGATCGGTGGTCCTGGTCGTGCGACGCATGTGGATAACTCCTCGTTGTCAGTGGCGTCTGCTTCACTGAGGTCAGGTCAGTGGAGACCGGCGAGTTGGAGCAGCAGGGACTTCACATCGGTGGCCGCGACGCGGCCTTGGAGTGCGCGGGGGGTGGAGCACACGATGAGCGGACCTTCGTCATCGCTCGTGGGGAGGCGGCCATGGCTGCCGCGAATAGGTGAGGGGTCGAGGGGCACGACCGCCAGGCGGTAGCGCATGCCGAGTTTCTTGCGGGCGATCGCCGTGGCCGCCTTGAGGCGTACATAGGGGTCGAGGGGGTCCATGAACAGCTCGACGGGGTCGTAGCCGGGTTTGCGGTGGATCTCGACGAGCTGGGCGAAGTCGGGCGCGCGTGCGTCGTCGAGCCAGTAGTAGTACGTGAACCAGGCGTCGGGGTCGGCGAGGGCGACGAGCTCGCCCGAGCGGGGGTGGTCCAGTCCGTGGGCCTTCTTGCCTTCGTCGTCGAGGAGCGTCTCGATACCGGGCAGGTCGGCGAGGGCGGCGCGGGCGGCGGCCATGTTCTCGGGGTTCTCGGGGTGTCGTACGTAGACGTGGGCGATCTGGTGGTCGGCGACGGCGAAGGCTCGGGAAGCCATGGGGTCGAGGTACTCCATGCCGTCCTGGGTGTGGACCTCGAGCAGCCCGGCGCGGCGCAGGGCGCGGTTGATGTCGACGTGCCGGTTCACCCGGGTGATGCCGTATTCGGACAGGGCGACGACGGTGCGGCCTTCGGCCTGCGCGTCGGCGAGGAGGGGGGCCATGGCCGCATCCAGGTCGGTGGCGGCCTGGTGGGAGCGCGGGTCGTCGGGGCCGTAGCGCTGGAGGTCGTAGTCGAGGTGCGGGAGGTAGCACAGGGCGAGGTCGGGGGTGCGGGTGCGGATGATGTGGCGGGTGGCGTCGATGATCCATCGGCTGGAGACGATGTCGGCGCCGGGGCCCCAGAAGTGGAAGAGGGGGAAGGTGCCGAATTTCTCGGTGAGTTCGTCGTGGAGGGCCGGTGGGCGGGTGTAGCAGTCGGGTTCCTTGCGGCCGTCGGCGTAGTAGACGGGTCGGGGGGTGACGGTGATGTCGGTGTCGGCGCCCATGGCGTACCACCAGCAGATATTGGCGACGGTGTAGCCGGGATGGGCGCGGCGGGCCGCGTCCCAGAGTTTGTCGCCGGAGACGACTCCGTTGTGCTGGCGCCACAGCAGGACGTCGCCGAGTTCACGGAAGTACCAGCCGTTGCCGACGATGCCGTGTTCGGCGGGGAGGGTGCCGGTGAGGAAGGTGGACTGGGCGGCGCAGGTGACGGCGGGCAGGACGGTGCCGAGCGGGGCGTGGGAGCCGTCGCGGGCGAGCCGTCCCAGGTGGGGCATGTGGTCGAGGAGCTGGGGGGTGAGGCCGACGACGTCCAGGACCAGGAGGGGGGTGGGCCGGTTCATGGGAGTTCCTTGAGGCCGAGGTCGGTGAGGAGGTCGCGGGCGAGGGTGAGTTCGGCGGCGATGCCGTCGGCGAGTCGGCCCCGGGTGCGGGGGCGCAGGCCGGGCGGGAGTGCCTGCCAGGTGTAGGTCTCGACCTCGAGGTGGCGGGTGTGCGGGGCCGGGCCGCCGACGAGCCGGGCCAGGGTGTCGCGGAGCACGGGCAAGGTGGAGGTGAGGGGCGCGGCGGGCGAGCTGTGCAGGGGGACGTGGAAGTGGGCGCGCCACGGGGCGCCGTCGGGGAGCGTTTCGCCGTCGAGGGCCTCCGTGAGGTCGTCGGTGCCGCGCAGGCCTCCGGCGGTGCGGGTTCGGGTCTGGTGGAGGAAGCGCGGTTCGGCGAAGGCGGCGAGGGCTTCGCGCACTTCGGGGAGGTGGGGGTGTTCGGCGTGGAGGGCCGCGGAGAGCTGGGCCTTGGGGATGGGGACCCGGGCCGCGACCAGGGCGTCCAGGGCCGTGTGCGGATCTTCGAAGGAGGTGGCGAGGTGGCAGGTGTCGACGCAGATGCCGATGCGGGGGCTTGATACGTCGGTGAGCGGGCCGATCGCGTCGGCGGTGGTCTCGATCGTGCAGCCGGGCTCGGGTTCGAGGGCGATGCGGATGGACCTGCCGGTGAGCTCCTCCAGGGCGTCCAGGCGTTCGGCAAGGGTGATCAGCGCGGAGCGGGCGGTGTCGGCCGCGGCGGCGTCGAAGGAGGTGCGCCAGGCGAGGGGCAGGGTGGAGATGGAGCCTTCGGTGACGTCGTCGGGGAGGAGCGCGGCGAGAAGGCGGGCGAGGTCGGTGGTGTGGGCCAGACGCTCGGGCCGGGTCCAGTCCGGCTGGTAGACGCGGTACTTGACCTCGTCGGCGCCGAAGCCCTCGTAGGGGAAGCCGTTGAGGGTGACGACTTCCAGGCCGCGTCGGTCGAGTTCGGCGCGGAGTGCGCGCAGGGCGGCCGGGTCGGTGGTCAGGGCGTGTGCGGCGGCCTTGGCGAGCCAGAGGCCGATGCCGAGGCGGTCGCGGCCGAGGCGTCTGCGGACCGGTTCGCAGTGGTCGCGGAGCTGGGCGAGGACTCCGTCGAGGGTCTCGGCGGGGTGGACGTTGGTGCAGTAGGCGAGGTGGAGGGTGGAGCCGTCCGGGTGGCGGAAGCGCATGGCCGGCTCCTTTCATTCCCCGCCGCGGAGGATGGAGTTCCCCTCGTGGAGGGGGCCTGGAGAGGGGAGTTCGAGGTGGAGGCGTCCGCTGAGGCCGTAGAAGGCGACGGGGTTGCGCCACAGGACCTGGTCGACGTCGTCGTCGGTGAATCCGGCGGCGAGCATGGCGTCACCGACCTTGCGGGTCTTGAGTGGGTCGCTCTTGCCCCAGTCGGCGGCGGAGTTCACCAGGACGCGCTCGGTGCCGTAAGTCTTGAGGATCGTGACCATGCGGTCCTCGTCCATCTTGGTGTCGGGGTAGATGGAGAAACCGAGCCAGGCACCGCTGTCAGAGGCTTCCTTCACGGTTGTCTCGTTGAGGTGGTCGAGCAAGACCCGCTCCGGGGGGAGGTGGGATTCGCGGATGACGTCGATGGTGCGGCGCAGTCCGGCGAGCTTGTCCCGGTGCGGGGTGTGGACGAGGGCGGGGAGGCCGTGGTCGGCGGCGAGCTGGAGCTGGGCGGCCAGGGCGGTGTCCTCGGCGGGGGTCATGGAGTCGTAGCCGATCTCGCCGACGGCGACGACCGAGTCCTTGACGAGATAGCGCGGCAGCGCGTCGAGGACGGGGGTGCAGCGGGGGTCGTTGGCCTCCTTGGGGTTGAGGGCCAGGGTGCAGTGGTGGGCGATACCGTACTGGGCGGCGCGGAAGGGTTCCCAGCCGAGCAGCGCGTCGAAGTAGTCGAAGAAGGTGGCGGGCGAGGTGCGGGGCTGGCCGAGCCAGAAGGAGGGTTCGACCAGCGCGCGGACCCCGGCGTCGTACATCGCCTGGTAGTCGTCCGTGGTGCGGGAGGTCATGTGGATGTGCGGGTCGAAGATGCGCATCAGGGCTCCTCCGGGGGGACGGTCAGGGCGAGGACGCGGTGGAGGTCGGCGGGGACGGGGCGGCCGGCGGCGGTGCGTTCGGCGGCGTAGTCGGCGAGCATCCGGGCCAGTTCGGCGTCACCTCGGGCCCGCTGCGGCAGATCGGCGACGGCGTCGACGGGGACGGCGGTGAAGAGGCACTTGAGAACGGCGTGGCGCCAGGAGTGCGTGTCGAGGTGGGCTGCGGCGTAGGGGCCGACGGCGGCGGCGACCAGCCGGGTGTCGTTGGTGCGCAGGGCGTCCTCGACGAGGGGCAGGGCCTCCGGGCCCGGGACGAGGGAGGAGAGGGCGAGGAGGACGGCGCGGCGCTCGGCGGCGGTGCCGTGCTGGTAGAGGCGGGTGAGGGTGTCCGTGTCGGCGCGGGCCTCGTGGAGGAGGAGGGTGCGTACGGAGTCGGCGTGTTCGGCTCCGCAGTGGCGGCCCACGGAGGCGAACCGCAGCTCCCAGGAGGCGGCCAGGTAGGGGCTCGTCGGCTCGGGCGGCGCGTCGGCGGCGTGCGCGGCCTCGGCGAGGGCCTCGTCGAGCCAGGCGCGGGCGGTGCCGTCGAGCCGGTCGTCCAGTTCCTTGCGGGTCGCTGTCATGGCGCCGGTGCTCCCTTCGTGCCAGTCACGTTGTGGAGGAACTCGATCGACGCGCGGGCGAGTTCGGGTCCCGCATGGGAGTGGCGGGGCAGCTCGACGACCGTGAGGCCCTGGTAGCCGGTGGCTGCCAGGGCTTCCAGGACGGGCGGGAAGTCGATCTCTCCGTCGCCGAACGGGAGGTGTTCGTGGACGCCGCGCCGCATGTCCTCGATCTGGACGTGCCGCAGCCAGGGCGCGGCGTCGCGGACGCAGTCGGCCGGGGAAGCCGGCTCCAGGCACTGGCAGTGGCCGATGTCGAGGGTGAGGCCGAGAAGGTGGGGGCCCGGATCGCCGAGGGTGCGGCGGAGGTGGTGGAAGTCGCCGAGGGTGGCGAGGAGGTGGCCGGGTTCGGGTTCGACGGCGAGCGGGATGCCGGCGGTGGCGGCGGCGTCCAGGACGGGGGTGAGGGACTCTTCGAGCCGCTTCCAGGCGGTGGTGGTGTCGGTGGGCGGGATGTCGTCGGGGGCGGTGCCGCTGAAGCAGTGCACGGCGTGCGCGCCGAGGTCGGCGGCGACCCGGACGGCGAGGGCGAGGAGGCGGGTGCGGGCGGCTCGGCCGTCCGGCTCGGGGTCGAGGAGGGAGGGGCCGTGTTTGCGACGGGGATCGAGTACATATCGGGCGCCGGTCTCGACGGTGACGCCCAGGCCCAGATCGCCCAGTCGGCGGGCGACCCGGGCGGTGCGGGCGGCCAGGTCGGGGGCGAGGGGGTCGAGGTGCATGTGGTCGAGGGTCAGGCCGACGCCGTCGTAGCCGAGGTCGGCGAGGAGGGCGAGGGCGTCGTCGAGGCGGAGGTCGGTGAGGCCGTTGGTGCCGTAGCCGAAGCGGAGGGCGGTGGGGGGAGCGCTCGTGTCGGGCTCGATCGTGTGGGGCTCACTCATGTATGGCTCACTCATGTGGGGCTCACCTTCCGGGCGAGGGCGCGGGCGAGTGGGACGAGCCCGATGAGGGAGAGTCCGGTGCCCACGGCTCCTTCCCGGGCGGCCAGCGCGGCCTGGAGGGGGATCATGGCCCGGATGCCGCCGCCGACGGCGCGTTGGGTGAGGGGCGGTGAGGGGTTGAGCGCCGCGTGGAGGAGGGGTACGGCGGCGGTGCGGAGGTAGGCCGCCGCGGAGAGGGTCGTGGTGAGGCCGCCCCTCGACCGGTCCCTGCCCCACGGTCCACGGCCTCCTCGGACTTCCTGCGCTCCCCGGGCTCCTCGGGATTCCCCGCCTCCCCGGGCTCGCCGGGCTCCCCGGCCGATGGCCTCGTCCGGGAGGCGGGACGCCACGGCGCCGAGCAGGACGGTCGCCGCGAGGGCACCGAGCGGGGCGGCTGTCGAACCGCCACGGGCCTCGTGACGGGACACGGCGGTGACCGCGTAGGTATGGGCGCCGATGAGGACGGCGGACGGCAGGGCGGCCGACGGGACGAGGCCGCCGGGCTTCGGCCGCCCGGCGCGCGGCAGGGTGGGCACGGCCCGCCGGGTCCCGGAGCGGGAACCTGCGGTGGACGGACCGGTTCGCCCGCGGTGTGCGCTTCGGGCTCGGGCCCATGCCCCGGCCCGAGCCCGGGCGGCGGGCGGGCGGGGGTGGGCGGCCGTGGCCGTCGCGCCGAGGAGGAGGTCCAGGGCACGGGCCGTAGCCATGGCGGCGGGGGCCGCGCGGGTGTGCTTCAGGCGGAGGTCGTACGCCCATACCGTCGCCGCCAGGGCGGTCGCCACCGTCAGCGGCGCGCGGCCCGCGCGGGCGGCGAGCGCGAGGCCCGTGGCCGTGAGGACCGTCGAGGCGGCCAGGGCGGCGGGCGGCGTGACGCGGCCCGAGGGGATGGGACGGTGCGGGCGGTCGACGGCGTCCTCGTCGCGGTCGGCCCAGTCGTTGAGCGCCATGCCCGCTTCGTACAGGCAGAGGGAGGAACCGATGGCCAGTACCGTGCGCCGGTTGGGGCGCACGCCCACGGCAGCCGCGCCCGCGAGGGCGTCGCCCGGCACGGAGAACAGGGCGGAGACGCGCAGGAGTTCCGCCCAGGCCCGTCGGCGTGCCCCGCGAGGGCGCCCACCGGTGGGGCCGGTTGGGCCCGCCCCGGCCGGGCGCGTTCCCGTCGGGTGCGCCGTGCCGGTGGGGGGCGTCATCGGGCGTTCCGGAGCCGGGCCGCGAAGGCGAGGAGCGCGGCGTACTGGTCGGAGAGGGCCGCCGGCCCCCCGTCCGGGTCCTTGAAGTAGAAGCCGAGTTCGGGGAGGGGTCCCGAGAGGCCGGCCTCGTGGGCGCGGGAGACGAGGCGGGCCAGGTCCAGGACCAGGGGGGCGGCGAGGGCCGAGTCGCAGCCCTGCCAGATGGTCTGGAGGACCATCCGGGAGCCGAGGAAGCCGTCGAAGGCGATGTGGTCCCAGGCGGTCTTCCAGTCGCCAAGGGCGGGGACGTCGTCGATGTGGACGTGGCCTTCCGGTACCACGCCCAGGGTGTCGGCGAGGACGCGTTCCTTGCCGGCGTTCTTCGCCGCCGCCGCGGCCGGGTCGGCCAGCGCCGCCCCGTCCCCGCCGCCCAGGAGATTGGTGCCGGACCATGCCCGTACGGACAGGGCGCGCTGCACGAACATCGGGGCGAGTACGGAACGGAGCAGCGTCTGGCCGGTCTTGCCGTCGCGGCCCGCGTGGGGAAGTCCACAGGCGGCGACGGCGTCGGTGAGGGCCGCGGCGCGCAGCCCGGTGGAGGGGGTGAAGTTGACGTAAGGGCAGCCGGCCCGCAGTGCGGCGACCGCGTAGAGGGAGCTGGGTGCCAGGCGCGGGTCGTCCGGGTGCGGAGCGGGCTCCGTGGAGGCGACGTTGACGACGACCGTACGGGCGAGGCCGTGGCGGTGCGTGAAGTCGATGATGTCGGAGGTGAAGGACGTGATGAGTTCCTCGTCGGTGCGCGTGTCCCCGGCCAGGGGGCCACCGGGTCGGATCTCCGCGTCAGCCGCGGCCAGTTCACCGTGCACGGCGGTGGCCAGGCCGTGCGGGAGGACGCCCGCCGTGGTCAGTTCCTCCGCGCGTTTGGGCAGCGGGCACGCCGCCGTGTCGTGTCCGCCGAAGACCAGCGAGGAGAGGGAGGGGAGGCCGGACCCGGTGAACGGCGGGGTTTCGGTGACCATGCCCGTCGGCGGGTGCAGCCCGGCGGTGACCGCCGCGCATCCCGTCATGGCGGTCGTGGCGACGGAGCCGCGGGCCCCGACGAACCAGACCCCGATGCCTCCGACACGACGTTCAGCGAACATGGCCAGCCTCCTGAGTGTGGTGCGTTGGAGACGGCGGGCGAGGGGTACGGCGCCTCCCCGCCCGCCGCCGGCTTGGACGGGAGCGGCCCTACGAGGGCAGTTCCTTGAGCTGGATGTCACGGAAGGACACCTGGTCGTCGGCGCCGTGGTTCTGGATGCCGATGTAGCCGTCCTTCAGGCTGCGGACCGGGTCGGTGTTGGTGAAGTCGTTGATCTTCACACCGTTGAGGAAGACCTGGAGCCGCTCCCCCCGGACCTTGATCTCGTAGCTGTTCCACTGGCCCGGGGGGCGCAGGACCTGGTCACGGGCCTTGATGTTCGCCGATTTGAAGCCGTACACGGCTCCCGTGGTGCGGTCGGGCGCATCCGTTGCGTCGATCTGGATCTCGTAGCCGTTGTTCACGGCCGACCAGGGGTCGTCGGAGGCCGGGAACCCCACGAAGACGCCGGAGTTGTCGTCGCCCGCCGTCTTCCAGTCCAGCTTCAGCGAGTACGACGAGAGCTCCTTCGCCCGGTACCAGAGCATCCCCATGCCGCCCTCGGAGCGCAGCTCACCCTCCACGACGGTGAACTTCCCCGGTCCGGCCTGCTTCCAGCCCTCCAGGGTGTGCCCGTTGAACAGGGAGCGGTAGCCGCTCTGGGGCTTGCAGTCGGCGCGCACCTGCCCGGTGGCGTAGCGGAGGCCACCCAGCAGGTGCTGCCGCAAGGCCGGCTCGGCGTAGGACGCGGCCGTGTGGCCGCCTCCGGTGTAGAAGGCGCGCCCGCCCTCGTACGCCTGGCACCAGGCGATCGGGTGGTCACCCTTCATGGTGCCGCCCTGATAGGTGGTTTCGTCGAGGGTGGCGAGGATACGGGCCTGGCCGCGCGGATTGGTCCGGTAGTTGTACCACTCGTCCGTGCGCTCCCAGCCGGCCGCCGGAAGGTGGGACGTGGCCGGGTGCTGGTGGTCCTCGACGCGCACGGTGGCGGGCTGGATGTGCGGGTGCGAGGCGAAGTGGGCGCCGACGAGTCCGCCGTAGAACTCCCAGTCATACTCGGTGTCGGCGGCCGCGTGGACACCGACGTACCCGCCGCCCGTGGCGACGTAGTTCTCGAACGCCTTCTGCTGCTCGGCGTTCAGCACGTCACCGGTCGTCGACAGGAACACCACCGCGTCGTACCGGGCCAGGTTGTTCGTGGTGAACTGCGCGGCCGTCTCCGTGGCGTCGACCGTGATGTTGCTGGAGGCGCCCAGCTCCTTCAGCGCCGCGATCCCGGCCGGGATGGAGTCGTGCCGGAAGCCGGCGGTCTTGGAGAAGACCAGGACACGCTCGGCGGTCCGGTCGACCGGCGTGCTCGACAGCTCGAAGTCGTCCACGTCGTACAGGGCACCGGCGCCGCCCTTGAAGACCATGAACAGCTGCGTGGTCCGCTTCGGTACGGACCGCAGCGGCACGTCGATGTCCTGGAAGGTCTCCCAGCCGCCGGTCACCGGCACTGGGGCGGACCCCAGGAGCGTGCCGGTCGCCGATCCGGTGCGTACCTCCAGGAAGCCGCCCGCGCCACCCGACGAGATCCGGGCGGTGAGCTTCCTCGAACCGGTCAGGTTGTAGGGGGTGAAGGAGATCCAGTCGCCGTTGTGGATGTCGCCTACGGTCTTGCCGCCGTGCGCGGTGGCCTTGTCGTACGTACGGATCCCGGACTGCGACGAGAAGTGTTCGGCCTGCCGGTGGCGCGGCTGGAGCTGTGCCTGGTCGTGGCTGGTCAGCGCGGCCTGTCCGCCGCCCCCGCCGTCGGTGTACTCGGCGTCGAAGACACCGAAGATGTTGGCGTTCGGGTCGTGGCCGCCGTCCGCCGACGTCTTGATGGTGCCCGAGCACCCGTGAGCCGATGTCACGGGGTGACCGTGGCTGTCATGGCCGAGGATGTACGTGACCTTGACCTTGGCGCAGTCGATCGTGCCGTCCTCCGGGTCGGTGACGGTCACCTTGAACGGGATCTCGTCGCCGAAGCTGAACAGCGCACCGTCCTTCGGCAGGTCGAGCGTCACCTTGGGTGCCGTGTTGCCGACGACCACGTGGACGCTCGCGGAACCGGTGCGGCCCGATGCGTCGCGCGCGGTGACGGTGGCGGTGTAGGTACCGTTCTTCCGGTACGTGTACGTCGGATTCGCGGCCGTCGACGTACCGGTGCCGTCACCGAAGTCCCAGCTGTAGGTGAGGGCGTCACCGTCGGCGTCCGTCGTGCCCGCGGACGAGAAGGCGACCCGCAGGGGAGCCTTACCGGACGTCCTGGTGGCCGACGCCTCGGCCACCGGCGAGCGCCCCCCGGTGGCGTTCTCGATCCGGTACAGGCCGGAGTTCTCGTCGCCGCCGAACCAGGCGGTGCCGTAGTCGAGGACGTACAGCGCCCCGTCCGGGCCGAACGCCATGTCCATCACCTGGGTGCCGGTCCACGGCACCGGGTTGATGGACTGCACGGCCCCGGTGCCTTCGGCGTCGTGTTCGATCCGCTTGATCCAGCGCCGCCCGAACTCACCGGCGAAGAAGTCCCCGTCATACGCTTCCGGGAACTTCACCGGGGAGGTGTTGGCGGCGTCGTACCGGTACACCGGCCCGCCCATCGGCGACTCCGACCCGGAGCCGAACTCGGGCAGGGACCCGCCGTCGTACGGGATCCACGCGGGCTCGGCCGGCGGCAGGTCGACCAGGCCCGTGTTGTGCGGTGAGTCGTTCCTGGGCGCCGCGCAGTCGAAGGGGGCGCCGGAGGTCTTGGTGCCGAAGTCGTAGTCGACGTACGGGTCGTTGTCGCCGGTGCAGAAGGGCCAGCCGAAGTTGCCCGGCTTGGTCACACGGGCGAACTCGACCTGTCCGGCCGGGCCGCGCTTCGGGTCCGCCGCCCCGGCGTCGGGGCCGTAGTCGCCGACGTACAGCACGCCCGTCTTCTTGTCGACGCTGAAGCGGAACGGGTTGCGGAAGCCCATCGCGTAGATCTCGGGCCGCGTCTTCGCCGTGCCGGGTGCGAAGAGGTTGCCGTCGGGGACGGTGTACGAGCCGTCGCCGGCGACCTTGATGCGGAGGATCTTGCCGCGCAGGTCGTTGGTGTTGCCCGACGTCCGGCGGGCGTCGTACGCGGGGTTGCGCGTGGGCCGGTCGTCGATCGGGGTGTAGCCGTCGGAGGCGAAGGGGTTGGAGTCGTCGCCGGTCGAGAGGTACAGGTTGCCCTGTGCGTCGAAGTCGATGTCGCCGCCGACGTGGCAGCAGATGCCGCGCGTCGCGGGGATGTCGATGACCTTCTTCTCGCTGGCGTTGTCGAGGGTGCCGTCCGCCTTCAGCACGAACCGCGAGAGCCGGTTGACTCCGTCGTACCTGGCGAAATCGGCTGCCGTGCCGTCGCTCGGCGCGTCCCCGGGCGGCGTGTCGAGCGGGGGCGCGTAGTAGAGGAAGACGGCGCGGTTCCGCGCGAAGTCCGGGTCGAGGGCGACGCCCTGGAGGCCCTCCTCGTCGTGGGAGTAGACGGGGACGGTTCCGATGACCTTGGTGTTGCCCGCCGCGTCGGTACGCCGCAGCTCGCCGTTCCTCGAGGTGTGCAGCACGCTGCGGTCGGGCATCACGGCCAGCGACATCGGTTCGCCGACCTCCTCACCGCCCTTGGCGAGGGTGACCTGCTGGAACTGCTCCTCGGCCGCCGTGGTCGACGGCGGCTCGGCCGCCGCGCCCGGTGGGGCGCCGAGGGCGAACGACGTCATGGCGAGTACGCCGCCGGTGAGGAGGGCGAGCGCGTTGCGTGCTCCGAGCCGTTTTCTGTGCACGAGTGTCCTCCGGAGAAGGCCGGGGTACGGACTGTTGCCTCGATCGGGCGGCTTGGCGGGCAGTGCCCCGGGGAAGCCGCGCGGGATGTCCGGGGACCGGCGTGCGCCGTCACGCTGGTCGCTGGTCGGGGTCGGGGTCGGGGTTGGCCGGGGTCGGTGGGGCGGGAGAGGGTGGGGCGGAGGTGGAGGTGGGTCCAAGCCCGATGAGGTGTCCTGTACACATCAGGGCCGTCACACGGAAGGGACGTTAGCCGGGTTGGTCCTGCGCCGAAAGCCCTTGCGAGAGAAGGGAATTCCTCTTTCTCCCGGCGCTGGACAAAGCCGGGGGCGGGCAGCGCGGACCGTCCGGTGACGGCGACCGCCACCAGCCCGGTGAACTGCACCGATGCCCCTATTCGGCACCTCCGAACGCCGCGTCGAAGGAGGCCGCGGGCGGATCGAAGTCGTACCGTTTCAGCGTGGCAAGCGCTTCCGGCGCACCGGTCAGCCGGTCCATCCCGGCGTCCTCCCACTCCACCGACACGGGCCCGTCGTAGCCGATCGAGCGCAGCATCCGGAACACGTCCTCCCAGGGCACGTCCCCGTGCCCGGCCGACACGAAGTCCCAGCCGCGCCGGGGATCGCCCCACGGCAGGTGCGAGCCGAGCCGGCCGTTGCGGCCGTCGAGCCGCCGCCGCGCCTCCTTGCAGTCCACGTGGTAGATCCGGTCCCGGAAGTCGTAGAGGAACCCGACCGGGTCCAGGTCCTGCCAGACGAAGTGACTCGGGTCGAAGTTGAGCCCGAAGGCCGGGCGCCGGTCCACCGCCTCCAGGGCACGCTGTGTCGTCCAGTAGTCGTACGCGATCTCGCTGGGGTGTACCTCGTGGGCGAACCGCACGCCTTCCGCGTCGAACACGTCCAGGATCGGGTTCCACCGCTCGGCGAAGTCCTCGTACCCGCGCTCGATCATCCGCTCCGGGACCGGCGGGAACATCGCCACCAGATGCCAGATGGACGACCCGGTGAACCCGATGACCGTGCGCACGCCGAAGGCGGCGGCCGCCCGCGCGGTGTCCGCGAGTTCCCGCGCGGCCCGCTGCCGCACGCCCTCCGGGTCACCGTCGCCCCAGATCCGTCCCGGCACGATGGCCTGGTGGCGCTCGTCGATGGGGTGGTCGCAGACGGCCTGGCCGACCAGGTGGTTGGAGATGGCCCAGCACCGCAGCCCGTACTTGTCGAGCAGCGCCCGGCGCCCGTCCAGGTACGAGGGGTCGGTCAGCGCCTTGTCGACCTCGAAGTGGTCGCCCCAGCAGGCGAGTTCGAGCCCGTCGTAGCCGAAGTCACGGGCGAGGCGGCAGACCTCCTCCAGCGGCAGGTCGGCCCACTGGCCGGTGAAGAGGGTGAAGGGACGTGGCACGGCGAACCTCCTACAGCGACACGGGGGTGTAGACGGCGTTCTTCTCGGCGCTCTCCTCCACGGCCGCCAGCACGCGCTGCACCTGCAGCCCGTCCGCGAAGGACGGCGCCGGCTCGGCGCCCGAGGCGATGGCGTGGACGAGGTCGCGCGCCTGGTGGGCGAAGGTGTGCTCATAGCCGAGGGCGTGGCCGGGCGGCCACCACGCTTCCAGGTACGGGTGGTCCGGCTCGGTGACGAGGATCCGCCGGAAGCCGGCCGACTCGGCCGGGTCGCCGCCGTCGAAGAACGAGAGCTCGTTCAGCCGTTCCAGGTCGAAGGCGAGCGAGCCCCGCTCCCCGTTGATCTCCAGCCGCAGCGCGTTCTTGCGGCCCGCCGCCATCCGCGTCGCCTCGAACGACACGAGCGCCCCCGACGCCAGCCGCCCCGTGAAGACCGCCGCGTCGTCCACCGTCACCGTGCCGCGCTCGGCGCCCCCCGACGCCGAGAGCCCGGCCGACGCCCCGGCGAGCAGCGGCCGCTCGCGTACGAAGGTCTCGGTGAGCGCCGACACCCCCACGAGCGGCTCCCCCGCCAGGTACTGCGCGAGGTCCACGATGTGCGCGCCGAGGTCGCCGAGGGCCCCGGATCCGGCGTGCTTGCGCTCCAGCCGCCAGGTGAGCGGGAAGTCCGGGTCGACGAGCCAGTCCTGGAGATACGTCACCCGTACGTGGCGCAGCGCGCCCAGCCGCCCGTCGGCGATGAGCTCCCGCGCGTACGCCATGGCGGGCACGCGCCGGTAGTTGAAGCCGACCATGGCGACCTGCCCGCGGGCCCGCGCCCGCCCGGCGGCCGCGACCATGGCCTCCGCCTCTGCGACCGTGTTCGCGAGGGGCTTCTCGCACAGGACGTGCTTGCCCGCCTCCAGGGCGGCGATGGCGATCTCGGCGTGGCTGTCGCCCGGGGTGCAGATGTCCACCACGTCCACCTCGTCCCGCGCGACGAGGTCCCGCCAGTCGGTTTCGGCGGCCGCCCAGCCGTGTCTGTCCGCGGCCGCCCGCACGGCGGCGGCGTCGCGTCCGCAGACCGCGGCAAGCACCGGCCGCAGCGGCAGGTCGAAGACACGGCCCACGGTGCGCCAGCCCTGTGAATGGGCGGCGCCCATGAAGGCGTACCCGACCATGCCGATGCCGATGGTCCGTTCCTGCTGCGCCATACGGGTTCCTCCTCGTCGGTTGCTCGGTGGGGGCGGGCAGAGCCGGTCAGCTGAAGCCCGTCGGCAGGTACTCGTCGACGTTCTCCTTGGTCACCACGGCCGAGTACAGGGTGATCGACGCCGGGATCTCCAGCTCCGACATGCCGCTGACGCCCTTCTTCTGGCCCAGCGCGCGGGCCAGGTCGACGGCGGAGGCGGCCATGGTCGGCGGGTAGAGCACGGTCGCCTTCAGCACGCTGTTGTCGGCCTTGATGGCGTCCATCGCCGACTTGGCGCCCGCTCCGCCGACCATCAGGAAGTCCGTCCTGCCCGCCTGCTGGATGGCGCGCAGCGCGCCCACGCCCTGGTCGTCGTCGTGGTTCCACAGCGCGTCGAACTGCTGCTGTGCCTGAAGCAGCTGGGCCATCTTGGCCTGGCCGGACTCGACGGTGAACTCGGCGGCCTGCCGCGCCACTTTCCTGATGTTGGGGTAGTTCTTCAGGGCGTCGTCGAAACCCTGGGTGCGCTGCTTGGTCAGCTCCAGGTTGTCCATGCCCGCGAGTTCGACGACCTTGGCGTTCGGCTTGTCCTTGAGCTGCTCGCCGATGTAGCGGCCGGCGTTCAGGCCCATGCCGTAGTTGTCGCCGCCGATCCAGCAGCGGTACGCCTGCGGGGAGGCGAAGACCCGGTCGAGGTTGATCACCGGGATGCCGGCCTTCATGGCCTGGAGGCCGACCTGGGTGAGGGCCTTGCCGTCGGCCGGCAGGATGACCAGGACGTCGACCTTCTTGTTGATCAGGGTCTGGATCTGGCCGATCTGGGCGGCGGTGTCGTTGGAGCCCTCGGTGATCTCCAGGGTCACCTCGGAGTACTTCTCCGCTCGCTGCTTGGCGTTCTCGTTGATGGCGTTGAGCCAGCCGTGGTCGGCCTGCGGGCCGGCGAAGCCGATGGTCACCGGCGTGCCGGGCTTGTCGTCGGCGGCCGGCACGTTGTTGGTGGCGGGGGTGGAGTTCTTGGGTTCGTTGCTGGTGCAGGCGGTCAGCAGGGCGCCGGCGGAGACGGCGGCCGTGCCGAACAGCAGTCCTCTGCGGCTGGTTTCTGGCATGGCGGTGGAACCCTTCCGGTCGGGACTCACAAAGGGGGGATCAGGCTTCGCCGGAGCCGCGCGCGGTGCGGCGCTGGACCAGGACGGCGGCGACGATGATCGCGCCCTTGGCGATCTGCTGGACGTCGCTCTGGAGGTTGTTCAGGGCGAAGATGTTGGTGATGGTGGTGAAGACGAGGACGCCCAGTACGGAGCCGACGATGGTGCCGCGTCCGCCGCTGAGCAGGGTGCCGCCGATGATCGCGGCGGCGATCGCGTCGAGTTCGTACAGGTTGCCGTTGGTGTTCTGGCCGGATCCCGCGAGGACGATCAGCAGGAAGGCCGCGATCCCGCAGCACAGCCCGGACAGCAGGTAGAGGTAGAGGCGCTGGCGGCGTACGTCGATCCCGGCGAGCCGTGCCGCCTCCGCGTTGCCGCCGACCGCGACGGTCCGGCGCCCGAACGTGGTGCGGTTCAGCAGCAGCCAGCCGATGACGGTGACGGCGGCGAAGACGAGGACGAGCGGCGGTATGCCGAGGACGTACGAGTCGGGGACGCCGAGGTCGAGGACGGACTGGACGGTGACGATCTGGGTCTTGCCGTCGGTGATCTGGAGGGCGAGGCCGCGCGCCGAGGCGAGCATGGCGAGGGTCGCGATGAAGGGGACCATTCCTCCGTACGCGATGAGCACGCCGTTCACCAGGCCGCACCCCAGCCCCACCACCACGGCGGTGAACAGGATCCCGGCGAAACCGTACTCCTGGGTGGCGACGGTGGTCGCCCACACGGAGGCGAGGGCGACGATCGCGCCGACCGACAGGTCGATGCCGCCGCTGGTGATGACGAACGTCATGCCGACGGTGACGACCCCGATGACGGACGCCTGGGTGAGGACCAGTTGGAGGTTGGAGGTGTCGAGGAACTGGTCGGGCTTGGTGATGCCGCCGACCGCGATCAGTACGGCGAGGACACCGAGCAGGGAAAGGTTGCGGACGTCGGCCCGCAGCCCCAGGGGCGGACGGCCACCGGCTTTGCCGACGGGTGGTTCGGCGGTGGTGACCGGAGCGGGCTGCGTCATGACGTCGGGCTCCCTTCCATCACAAGGTCGAGTACGCGGTGTTCGTCGAGCTCGTGCGCGGGCGCCGTGTGCACGACGTGGCCCTCCCGGAGCACCAGCACCCGGTCGGCGAGGCCCAGCACTTCGGGGACCTCGCTCGAGACCAGCAGCACGGCGAGCCCGTCGTCGGCGAGGCGGCGGATCACGGCGTACAGCTCGGCTCGGGCACCGACGTCGACGCCTCGGGTGGGCTCGTCGAGGAGGAGGACGCGGCAGCCGCGCAGCAGCCAGCGCGCGAGGACGGCCTTCTGCTGGTTGCCGCCGGAGAGGGTGCGGACGCGGGCGTCGGGGTTGTCGGGGCGCAGCGACAGTTCGCGGGTGGCGGTACGGGCGGCGGTCCGTTCGGCGGTGCGGTCGATCCAGCCGACCCGCGAGAAGCGGGCCAGGGACGACACGGAGACGTTGCGCGTCACGGATTCGAGCATCAGCAGGCCCTGCGCCTTGCGTTCCTCGGGGGCGAGGCCGAGTCCGGCGCGGACGGCGGCGCGGACGCTGCCGGGGCGCAGGGGCCGGCCGTCGACGAGGACACGTCCGGCGGTGGGGCGGCGGGCGCCGTAGACGGTCTCCAGGATCTCGGAGCGTCCTGAGCCGACGAGCCCGGCGAGGCCGACGATCTCGCCGGGCCGCAGTTCCAGGTCGACCGGTGCGAACTCGCCCTCGCGCGCGAGGCCTTCGACCCTCAGCACGGGCGCCCGGGTGGTGGTGACCGGGCGGCCGGGGCGCTCGGGGAAGACGTACTCGACGTTCCGGCCGGTCATCATGGCAACGATGTCGCGTGTCGGCGTGTCCTGGGCGGACAGTCCCCCGGCGACGGCCCGCCCGTCCTTCAGTACGGTCACGCGGTCGCCGATGCGGCGGATCTCCTCCAGCCGGTGGGAGATGTAGACGACGGCGACCCCGCCGGCGGTGAGGTCGCCGACGATCCGGAAGAGGTTGGCGGTCTCGTCGGGGTCGAGGGCGGCGGACGGCTCGTCCATGACGATGAGGCGTACGTCGTGGGAGAGCGCGCGGGCCATGGAGACGATCTGCTGCTGGGCGGCGGACAGGTCGCCGACCGCCCGGGCGGGGTCGATCTCCGGGTGGCCGAGCCGGCGCAGCAGGGCGGCGGTGGCGGCACGGGCGCTCCGGCCGCGCACGACGAAGCCGGCGGTGGTGGGCTCGTGGCCGAGGAAGACGTTCTCGGCCACGGACAGGCCTTCCACCAGGTCCAGTTCCTGGTAGATGGTGGCGATGCCGAGGCGCATGGCCGCGCTGGGCGACTTCAGTGCGACCTGTTCGCCGCGCCAGGTGATCGTGCCGTCGTCGGGCTGGTGGGCGCCGGCGAGGACCTTGATGAGGGTGGACTTTCCGGCGCCGTTCTGGCCGAGGAGGCAGTGGACTTCGCCGGGCCGGACCTCGAGATCGACACCGTCGAGGGCGCGGACGCCGGGGAACGACTTGGTGATGCCGGACATGGTGAGCAGGGGTGGTTCTGGTGGTGCCATGACGAATCCCCTCGGCGGGCGCGGTGCGTGCGGTGCGGTGCGGTGCGTGCGGTGCAGTGCAAGTGCAGTGCGTGCGTGCGTACGTACAGCAGTGCGTGCGGTGCAGTGCCGGTGAGCGGGCAGGGCGAGGTACCAGGTGTGCGGGGTGTGCGTACGAGGTGGTGCGGGTCCCGGCCGGGCAGGCCGGTGGTGATCAGGCCGGTGAGAAAAGGTGGTCGCTGATGAGCCGGGCGGCGCCGATGACTCCGGCGGTGGCGCCCAACTCCCCGAGGACGATGGGAAGATTGCCGGTGGCCAGGGGCAGGGACGTGCGGTAGACCTGGGTGCGGACGGCGGCGAGCAGGTTGTGGCCGAGGCCGGTCACCCCTCCGCCGATCACCACCAGGCCCGGGTTGAAGAAGCTGACGAGCCCCGCGATGACCTGTCCGACCCGGTTGCCGCCCTCGCGGATCAGGGCGAGCGAGGTGGCGTCGCCGGCGGCCGCGGCCGCGGCGACGTCCACGGCGGTGAGCCGCCCGGCCGCCTCCAGCCGACGGGCGAGTTCCTCGGACTGGCCGGCGCGCGCCGCGTCCTCGGCGTCCCTGGCGAGCGCGGCTCCGCTGAAGTGGGCCTCCAGGCAGCCCCGGTTGCCGCACGCGCAGGCACGACCGTCGGGGACGACCTGGATGTGGCCGATGTCGCCGGCGCTGCCCGTCGTACCGCGGTAGACCTGGCCGCCGACGACGATGCCGCAGCCGATGCCGGTACCGATCTTGACGCAGAGGTAGTCACGCGCGGAGCGGGCGACGCCCGCGTGCTGCTCCCCCATCGCCATCAGGTTCACGTCGTTGTCGACCATGACCGGGCAGCCGAGCTCCTGGCTGAGCGCCTCCCGGACGGGGAAGCCGTCCCAACCGGGCATGATCGGCGGAGCGACCGGTACGCCCTCGGGAAAGCGGACCGGCCCCGGTACGCCTATTCCGGCGCCGTCGAGGCCTTCGGTGAGGCCGGACGCCTTGAGCTTGGCCGCCATGGCGAGCACCTGTTCGAACACGGCGACGGGGCCTTCGCGTACGTCCATGGGGTGGTTGAGATGGCCCAGTACCTCCAGCTCCGCGTTGGTGACGGCCACGTCGATCGAGGTGGCGCCGATGTCGACGCCGAGGAACCGGAGGCCGGGCGCGAGGCGGATGTTGTGCGACCGCCGCCCGCCCCGGGACGCGGCGAGCCCGTCGGCCACCACGAGCCCGGTCTCCAGCAGCCGGTCCACCTCGACGGCCAGTTTGGAGCGGGACAGCTCGATCTGGTCCCCGAGCTGCGCCCGGGAGTTGGGCCCGCCGTCGCGCAACAGCCGCAGCAGCCGGGCCTGGTGCGCATTGGCGGGTCGAGCCGTCATACGTCTCACGCGCCCCTCCCCGCCGTCGTGTCCGGCCTTGGTGTGCTGCTTTCGAGGGGAACGTAGCAGCGCTTTGCCGCAGGGGGAAGAAGTTGCGCGGCAATCCATGCCAACTTTCTCCACAGTCAGGACAAAGCCCGGTGCCACCACGCCCGTTGGGCGCGTGTGGCGCCGACGCTTGTACGGTGGCCGCGGAGTTGCGGCCGGAGGAAGGGGGCGGGATGAGCCGGGTGGTCCGGGTGTTCACCGTGGGGGTTCTGGTGATCAGCGGTGCCGGGTACGGAGCCACCGCCCACATCAACGGCACCACCCACGCGACCACGCCACCCAGCCCGTACGCGTCCCAGCCCCCGCCGCCGGACTGCACCTCTCCCGGGAAGCACCCCGCCGACTGCCCTCCGCCCGGCGACGACTGCGCCTCCCCCGTCCCCGCCCGACCGCTCCCCCTCCTCACCGGGGACCCCGGGCGTGAGGCACCCGCGTGCACCGGACTCTTCGTGGCCGTGCGCGAAGCGGACTGACCGGCGGGGGTCAGGCCGTGTCGGACGTCGCGTGGCGAGAGACGCGGGTCACCGCCGCCGTGAGGCTCACGGAACGCGGACGACCTGACCGGCGTACGAGAGGTTCCCGCCGAAGCCGAAGAGCAGCGCGGGCGCGCCGGAGGCCACCTCGCCCCGCTCGACCAGCTTGCTGAGCGCCATGGGGATGGAGGCGGCCGAGGTGTTGCCGGACTCGGTGACGTCGCGGGCGATCACCGCGTTGACCGCCCCGATCTTCTGGGCGACGGGCTCGATGATGCGCAGGTTCGCCTGGTGCAGCACGACCGCCGCCAGTTCCTCGGGCGCGACGCCCGCCCGCTCGCACACCTTGCGGGCGATGGGCGGCAGCTGCGTGGTGGCCCAGCGGTAGACCGTCTGGCCCTCCTGGGCGAAGCGCGGCGGGGTGCCCTCGATACGGACGGCGTGGCCCATCTCCGGGACGGATCCCCACAGGACCGGCCCGATACCGGCGTCCGGTGCGGCCTCGACGACCGCCGCGCCCGCACCGTCGCCGACCAGGACGCAGGTGGTCCGGTCGGTCCAGTCGGTGATCTCGGTCATCTTGTCGGCGCCGATCACCAGCACGCGGCTCGCCGAGCCCGCCCGTACGGCATGGTCGGCGGTGGCCAGCGCGTGGGTGAAGCCGGCGCAGACGACATTGAGGTCCATGGTGGCGGGTGCCCCCATGCCCAGCCGGGCGGCGACCCGGGCCGCGGTGTTCGGGGAGCGGTCGATCGCCGTCGAGGTGGCGACGAGGACGAGGTCCACGTCGGCCGGGGCGAGCCCGGCGGCGGCCAGCGCCTTGGCGCCCGCGTGGGCGGCCATCTCGTCGACGGGCTCGTCGGGGCCCGCCACATGGCGGGTCCTGATGCCGACCCGGCTGGTGATCCACTCGTCGCTGGTGTCGACCAGCGCGGCCAGGTCGGCGTTGGTGAGGACTTTGGCGGGCTGGTAGTGCCCGAGCGCGGCGATACGAGTGCCCGTCATGCTCGGGACCCCCTTGGTGGCGATGTGCAGGAGCTTCCCAGTCTCACCAGCGACTGACGAGTAACCGGTCAGGTGAACCGACAGGATTCACGCCCGCCTCTTGGAGAGTCCGCAACATCACCCGTCCCAGCCGGTCTCGCCATGAAAAGCTGTTCGGCCCCTTGAGCGGCCGTCCCGCATCCCCCGATCCCGCTCTCTGGAGCCGGGGCGGGCGGGCGAACCACCCCATCCGCGCCCGCCCGGCGCGCTCGGCTTCCGCGGCGAGGTCGGCATGCGGGCCGGCCGGCACATGGGACGAGTCGCGCCGGACGTACCGCGGAGCCGGCCGCAACCTCACCGTGCACGTGCAGGACAATGAGATCGTCGAGGTCACCTCGCCGCACGACAGCCCGGTGACGGCACGGCAATCTCTGCATCAAGGGCCGTTTCGGCCACCCACACGTACAGAACCTTCAGAAGCGGGACTGATCAGCATGGGACGGGTCACCGAACGCCGCCGCGTCATCCGCATCCGGGACGGAGCCGTCTCGACCCGTCCCGACACCCTGGTCGCCGAGGAGCCGCTGGAGATCCGGCTCAACGGCAAGCCGCTCGCCATCACCATGCGCACACCGGGTGACGACTTCGCGCTGGCGGCGGGCTTCCTCGTCAGCGAGGGCGTCCTGGGCGCCGCCGCCGAGGTACGGAACATCGTGTACTGCGCCGGGGCCAAGGACGACGGGACGAACACGTACAACGTGGTGGACGTACAGCTCGCCCCCGGCGTCGCCGTCCCGGACATCACGCTGGAGCGGAACGTCTACACGACGTCGTCGTGCGGCCTGTGCGGCAAGGCCGGCCTGGACGCGGTACGCACCACGGCCCGCTTTCCGATCGCCGACACTCCCCCGCTCCTGGTCGAGCCGGAGCTGCTGGCCGTCCTCCCGGACCGGCTGCGGGAAGCGCAGCGGGTGTTCGACCGGACCGGCGGGCTGCACGCGGCCGCGCTGTTCTCGGAGGACGGCGAGCTGCTCGACGTACGGGAGGACGTGGGGCGGCACAACGCGGTGGACAAGCTGGTCGGCCGGGCGCTGCGGGAGGACCTGCTGCCGCTGGACCGGGCGATCCTGCTGGTGTCGGGGCGGGCGTCGTTCGAGCTGGTGCAGAAGGCGGTGATGGCGGGAATTCCGATGCTGGCCGCGGTGTCGGCGCCGTCGTCCCTGGCCGTGGACCTGGCCGCCGAGACGGGCCTGACGCTGGTCGGTTTCCTGCGCGGACGGAACATGAACGTGTACGCGGGTGAGGACCGGATCGCCCTGACGGCAGCTGCCTCCCGGGGCTGACGCCCTGCCCCGCCCGGCGCTCGGGCCGGGCCGGCCGGCCGGCGGGATGCGCTCCCTGCGCCGGCCGGTTGCCGCGCCCTACTTCTTGTTCGGCGGGTCGATCATCTGGAGCGTGAGCGTGGCCGGGGGCTCCGCGATGCCGGGCCCGCCCGCCTCCACCCACGCGAGGATGTCGTCGAGGCAGTCGTCGTCGAGCGCCCACCCGATCCACGCGGCGCGGGCGCCCCGCCGCCGGGCCTCGGTGGAGGGCTGGACGACCACCACGTTGGCCTGGCCGCACGGCCCGAGGCAGTCACTGGTGCGGACGGAGAGCCGGCCGCCGGACGCCGCCGCGGCCGCACGCAACCGGGCCAGCTGGCCCGCGTGGTCGGTCCCGGGGCGCTTGCGGGCGTCGCCGCAGCAGCAGCCGCGGCAGACGACCAGGGAACAGGGGCGGCTGGCGCCGGGGCGTATCCAGGTGCGGTTCACCGGGCGGCGTCCTGGGCGTCGGATGAGGGCATGGCCTCACGGTATCGACCGGCGTGATCATCACCGGTCGGTGGGGTGCACGATCCGTTCCAGCAGGGCGACGAACCGGTCGCGTTCGGGGGGGCGGGGGGGCCAGGAGTTCGTCGTCGGCGCGGTCGGCGGCGGCCTCGCAGCGGCGGAGGCGGCCGGTGCCGTCGGCGGTGACGGTGATGGCGTTCTTGCGGCGGTCGGTGGGGTCGGGGGCGCGGGGTGACCAGGCCGTCGTCCTCGAAATCGTTGAGGATGCCGGCCCTGTCCTTGGGGCCGAGGGCGAGGCTGCGGCCGAGTTCGGCCTGGGCGACGGGTCCACGCTCATCGAGGCCCGGGCGAACCTGGGCAAGGTGGTGCCGGTCCCATGACGGCAGCCGTCAGCGCCGGGCGGGCTCCGGCGCGGGGCGGGCCGGGTCCGGCTGGGGCGCCGGGTCGTTCGCGCGGCGCTTGGCGATGACCGCGCAGACCATCAGCTGCACCTGGTGGAACAGCATCAGCGGCAGCACGGCGAGTGAGGCGTGCGCGCCGAACAGCACGCTCGCCATCGGCAGGCCCGCCGCCAGGCTCTTCTTGGACCCGGCGAACTGGATCGCGATCCGGTCCTCCCGCCCGAATCCGAGCCTCCCCGCCCCGTACCAGGTGAGCGCCAGCATCACGGCGAGCAGCACCGCCTCCACGGCCAGCAGCGCCGCCAGCCGCGCCGGGGTGACCTGGTGCCAGACGCCCTGGACCATGCCCTCGCTGAAGGCCGTGTAGACGACGAGCAGGATCGAGCCGCGGTCGACGTACCCCAGCGGCTTCTTGTGCCGGGTGAGGAAACCGGCCGTCCACCGGCGCAGCGCCTGCCCCGCCAGGAACGGCACCAGCAACTGGGCGACGATCTTCACCAGGGAGTCCGCCGAGAAGCCACCGCCACCGCCTCCCAGCAACAGGGCGGCCAGCAGCGGTGTGAGGACGATCCCGGCCAGCGACGAGAAGGAGCCCGCGCAGATCGCGGCGGGCACGTTGCCCCGCGCCATCGAGGTGAAGGCGATCGACGACTGGATGGTGGACGGCACCAGGCACAGGAACAGCAGCCCGCCGTACAGGGCGGGCGTCAGCACGGTCGGCACGAGCCCCCTCGCGGCGAGACCGAGCAGCGGGAAGACCACGAACGTGGCCGCCAGCACCGTCCCGTGCAGCCGCCAGTGCCTCAGCCCGTCCAGTGCCTCACGGGTGGACAGCCGCGCCCCGTACAGGAAGAACAGCAGCGCGATCGCACCGGTGGAGACCCCGCCGACCGCGTCGGCGGCCCTGCCCGACGCCGGGAGCAGGGCCGCGAGGGCCACCGTCGCGATCAGCGCCAGGATGTACGGGTCGATCGGCGGGCGCAGGGGCGAGGTCAGGCGCAGGGGCAGGGGTCGGCGGCGGCTCATGTGCTCCACGTGCTCTCAGGTTCAGGTCGTGCCCTCACCATCGTGCATGGCGACGGGCCGATCGGGAATCCCGTATACCGCTCTGACTGTCATCACGTTCCGCGATGACCGCGCTAGCCTGGGGAGGGTGTACGAGCCCTCCCAGCTGCGCACCTTCCTGGCGGTCGCACAGACTCTGAGCTTCACCCAGGCCGCCCGCCGTCTGGGACTGCGCCAGTCGACCGTCAGCCAGCACGTGCGGCGGCTGGAGGAGGCGGCCGGGCGTGCGCTGTTCAGCCGGGACACCCACAGCGTGGAACTCACGGAGGACGGCGAGGCGATGCTCGGCTTCGCCCGGACGATCCTGGCCGCGCACGAGCGGGCGGCGGCGTTCTTCACGGGAACCCGGCTGCGCGGGCGGTTGCGTTTCGGGGTGTCGGAGGACTTCGTGCTGACCCGGCTGCCCGAGATCCTGGAGTCGTTCCGCCGTGAGCACCCCGAGGTGGACCTGGAGCTGACGGTCGGCCTGTCCGGCACGCTGCACGAGAAGCTGGCAGCCGGGCGGCTGGACCTGGTCCTCGCCAAGCGGCGCGGCGGCGACACCCACGGCCGGCTGGTCTGGCAGTCGACCCTGACCTGGATCGGCGCGCCCCGGCTGCGGCTGGATCCGGACCGCCCGGTGCCGCTGATCGTCTTCCCGCCGCCAGGCATCACCCGCGCCCGCGCCCTGGAGGCCCTGGAGGCGCACGGCCGCCCGTGGCGGATCGCCTGCACGAGTACGAGCCTGAGCGGCCTGATCGCGGCCGCCCGCGCCGGACTGGGCGTGATGGCCCACACCCGTGGCCTGATCCCGCCGGGTCTGAGGCCGGTCCCCGCTCGCGTCGGCCTGCCGGAGCTGGGCGACGTGGACTTCGTCCTCCTGCACGGCCGCCCCGAGGGCACCGCCCGGGAGGCGGCGGACGCCCTGGCTTCGGCCATCCTCGCGGGCGGCGACCGCCTGCACCGGTAGCCGGGCGCCCGCGAGGCGCGTGAGCGCGACGTACAGATTCCGTGGAGATTCCGGCCCCCGCTACTGACTGCCGGGTAAGTAGCGTGCGCGCGCCCACCCCCGTGGCCGGGCACTTAGCTTCTGACCTGTGGCGATGCCATACGGACAGGGTCCGCGAAGGCACTCCCGCGCGGGTCCGGCGTGGGGTACCGTCACCCTCCGCCGTGCGGAGCACCCCCCAAGGAGCAGGCCATTGCGCGAGTTCACTGTCCCCCCCATGGCGACGGCTCCCCCGGTCGGCGGACTGGCCGATTCCGTATTCGAGCACGCCGTGGACGATCCGGACCGTGTGGTGCTCGGTCGCAAGGACGCGGACGGGCAGTGGGTCGACGTGACGGCGGCGCGGTTCCGGGACGAGGTACTGGCGCTCGCCAAGGGGCTGCTCGCGGACGGCGTACGGTTCGGCGACCGGGTCGCCATCATGGCACGCACCCGCTACGAGTGGACGCTGTTCGACTTCGCACTGTGGACGGTGGGGGCCCAGTCCGTGCCCGTCTACCCCACCTCCTCCGCCGATCAGGTCCACTGGATGCTGCACGACGCCGAGGTGACCGCCTGCGTGGTGGAGCACGAGGACCACGCCATGACCATCGGCTCGGTGGTCGACCGGCTGCCCCGGCTCAAGCGGCTGTGGCAACTGGACGCCGGGGCGGTCGCCGAGCTGGTGGAGGCGGGTACGCGCATCGACGAGGAAGTGGTGCAGCGCCACCGGCGGGCGGTGACGCCCGAGTCGATCGCCACGGTCATCTACACGTCCGGGACGACAGGCCGCCCCAAGGGGTGTGTGCTGACCCACGCCAACTTCATGTTCGAGGCGGACACCCTGGTCAGCCGCTGGGAGCAGGTCTTCCACTCCAAGCCGGGCGACGAGGCGTCGACGCTGCTCTTCCTGCCGCTCGCGCATGTCTTCGGGCGGATGGTGGAGGTCGCGGCGATCCGTAAGCGGGTCAAGCTCGGCCACCAGCCGCAACTGGCGGCCGGACCGCTGCTGGCCGATCTGGCGGCGTTCCGGCCGACGTTCGTGCTGGCCGTGCCGTACATCTTCGAGAAGGTCTTCCAGGCGGCGCGGCGCCGGGCGGAGGCGGAGGGGAGGGCCGGTCCCTTCGACAAGGCCGTCGAGGTGGCGGTGCGGTACGCGGAGGCGCTGGAGAACAAGGCGTTCGGGCTGGGGCCCGGCCCATCGGCGGCGCTGCGGGTGCAGCACCAGTTCTTCGACAAGGTCGTGTACGGGAAGGTCCGCGAAGCGCTGGGCGGGCGCGTGCGGCACGCGATGTCGGGCGGGTCGGGGATGGCGCGGCGGCTCGGGCTGTTCTTCGAGGGTGCGGGTGTGACCGTGTACGAGGGGTACGGGCTGACGGAGTCGGCGTCGGCGGCCACCGCGAACCCGCCCGAGCGGACCAAGTACGGGACGGTCGGCCCGCCCATCCCGGGGACCACGGTGCACATCGCCGAGGACGGCGAGGTGTGGCTGCGCGGGCCGCACATCTTCGCCGGCTACCTCGGGAACCCGGCCGCGACCGCCACCGTGCTCCGCGACGGGTGGCTGGCGACCGGTGACCTCGGTGCGCTCGACGAGGACGGCTACCTGACGATCACGGGCCGGAAGAAGGAGATCCTGGTGACCTCGGGCGGCAAGAGCGTGCCGCCGGCCGGCCTGGAGGAGCGGGTGCGGTCCCATCCGCTGGTGGCGCAGTGCATCGTGGTCGGCAACGACCGCCCGTACATCGCCGCGCTGGTCACCCTCGACCAGGAGGCGGTCGAGCACTGGCTGGCCATGCAGAACAGGCCGCCCCTGCCGCCCGCCGAGCTGGTGCGGGACCCGGCGCTGGAGACGGAGATACGGCGGGCCGTGGTGGCGGCGAACACGCTGGTGTCGCAGGCCGAGTCGATCCGTACGTTCCGGATCCTGGCCCACCCGTTCACGGAGGAACACGGCCTGCTGACGCCGTCCCTGAAGCTGAAGCGGAAGGCGATCGAGGCGGCGTACGCGGCGGAGGTCGAGGCCCTGTACCGGTGACCGCGGTCATCGGCGCCCTTCCGTGCGGTAGGCGTAGCCGGCGCCCGTGCCCGGGCGGGCCGCGTCGACGAGGGCGGTGACGAGCCCGTGGTCGGGGGACTTCGGACAGACCGGGTCGGTGCGGGCGGCGTCGCCGGTCAGGGCGTACGCCTGGCAGCGGCAGCCGCCGAAGTCGGTGGTGCGCAGGGCGCAGCTGCGGCACGGTTCGCGCATCCATCCCTCGCCCCGGTACGCGGTGAAGGCCGGGGACTCGCGCCAGATCCGGTCCAGGGCGTGGTCCCTGACGTTCGGCGCGCCGAGCCCGGGCAGCGCGGCGGCGGCCGGGCAGGGCAGGACGGTGCCGTCGGGGTGGACGGTCAGGGACAGGGCGCCCCAGCCGCCCATGCAGGGCTTGGCGGTGCCGTCCACGTAGTCGGGCGCGACCCACACCAGGTCCAGCCGGCCGGCCAGTCGCTCCCGCCACCGTGCGACGGCGGCGCGGGCCCGGGCCACCTGCGCCCGGTCGGGCAGGAGCGCCGCACGGTTGCGCAGCGCCCAGCCGTAGAACTGGGTGTTGGCCAGCTCGATGCGCTCCGCGCCCCAGGCGAGGGCCAGCTCCACGAGGCCGTCCAGCGCGTCGAGGCTGGCCCGGTGCAGGACGACGTTGAGGCCCAGCGGCAGATGCGCCTCTCGTACGAGGCGGGCGGCGCGCTCCTTGGCGGTGAACGCCCTGGCTCCCGCGATGCGTTCGGCGGCGGCCGGGTCCGTGTGCTGCACGGACAGCTGGACGCTGCGCAGCCCGGCCGTGACCAGGCCGCGCAGCCGGTCCCGGGTGAGCCCGACGCCGCTGGTGACGAGCTGGGTGTGGATGCCCGCACCGTCGGCTGCGGCCACCAGGGCGTCCAGGTCGCGGCGCAGCAACGGCTCGCCGCCGGACAAGTGGGTCTGGACGACGCCGAGGGCGGCGGCCTGCCGGAAGACGTCCGCCCACTCGTCGGTGGTCAACTCGTCGGACCGCGCCGCCAGTTCGACGGGGTTGGAGCAGTACGCGCAGCGCAGCGGGCAGCCGTGGGTGAGTTCGGCGAGCAGGGCCCACGGCGGCGGGGGCAGTGGTGGGGACGGTGGCGTCATGTGAGCCAGCCCTCCTCCCGCAGCCGTCCGAGGAAGTCGGGCACCTCCTCGGCGACGGGCGCGCCCGGGTGGCGGGCGCGGAGCTCGGCGACGATGCCGTCGACGTCCCGCTCGCCGTCGCAGAGCCGCAGGACGGACCCCGCGTTGCCGTGCAGGACGACGACCCGTTCGGGCAGGACGAGCAGGTCGGTGCCGCGTACGCGGTCGTGCCGGAGCATCACGGACCGGGACAGCGCCGGTCGCCACGTACCGCTCATGCCCTTCCTCCGGCCTCGACGGCGTCCAGCAGCGACCACAGCACGTCGCACTTGAAGGCGAGCGCGGCCACGGCCCGGTCCTGCTCCTCGCGGGTGCGTGCCCAGTCCAGGACCAGGTCGAGCGCTTCGGCGCTGTCGCGTCCGCCCTGCCCGATCCGGTCACGGAAGTACGCGAGTCCGTCGGTCTCGATCCACGGGTAGTGCTTCTCGAACGCCTCGACGCGGGCGCGCATCAGGGTGGGTGCCGAGAGCTCGGTGAGGGAGGCGGCGACGGCGTCGAGCCGGGGGCGGAGCCGGCAGAAGTTCACATAGCCGTCGACGGCGAGCCGTACCCCCGGGAGGACGTCGTCGCCCGACTGGAGGCGCGCGCGGTCGATGCCGGCGGCCTCGCCGAGACGCAGCCAGCGTTCGATGCCTCCCTGGCCGTCCTTCTCCCCGTCGTGGTCCTGGATGCGCCGCAGCCACGCGCGGCGCAGCGCGGGCGTGTCGAGCTTGGCGAGGACGAGGGCGTCCTTGACGGGGATGTGGCGCTGGTAGTGGAAGCGGTTGACGATCCAGCGGCGCAGCTCGGTGGGGGTGAGGGTGCCGTTGTGCATACGGACGTTGAAGGGGTGGCGGTCGTGGTAGCGGTCGGCGGCGACGGCGCACAGCCGCGCCGTGAACTCGTCGCGGCTCATGGGCTGTCGGTTCACAGCTCGATCACCATCCGGTCGGCGGCGACGCCGAGGCCCCACTCGGCGAGCCGGTCGTGCTGCGGGGCCGCGGGGTCGGTGAGGGGGTTGGTGTTGTTGAGGTGGGTGTAGAGGCAGCGGGTGCCCAGGGCGGCGAGCCGGTGGGCGGTGCCGTGCGGACCGTCGATGGGCAGGTGTCCCATTCCGGTGGCGGTCCTGCTGGAGATGCCGGTGCGCACGGGTTCCTCGTCGTCCCAGAAGGTGCCGTCGACGATGACGCAGTCGGCGTCCTCGACGGCGTACTGGAACCCCTCGGTCCAGGCGGCGAGAGCGGGGGCGTACACGAGGGTGCGGCCGGTCGCCGTGTCACGCAGCCGGAGGGCGACGACCCAGCCGGGCCCGGTGGGGTCGCCGGACCCGGTCGGGGCGCCGGACCCGGTGGAGTCGCCGCACGCGGTGGGGGTGACCGCGGCGTACCGGGGCCGTTTGGCGGAGACGGGCACGGCGGCGGTCTCGATCGTCCCGCCGGGGCTGAGCGGCTGCGGCTCGCTTCCCAGCTCGCGCCAGGTGACACGGGTGTAGGGGGCGAGGGTGACGCCGAGGCGGAGGCCCTCGAGGAGCGCCGTGCGTACCGGCGGGGTGGCGAGGATCTCGAAGCCGTCGGCTTCGCGGAGGCGGGCGATGCCCAGGGTGTGGTCGAGCTCGGCGTCGGTGAGGACGACGCCGGCCAGGGGTGTGTCCCGGGGGCCGGGCCCCGGCCGCAGCTCGTGACTTTCCTCGATCTGTTCACCGAGGTCGGGCGTGGCGTTGACGAGGTACCAGGAGCCCTCGTCCGCGCGGACGGCGAGCGAGGCGTGACGGCGGCGCCGCTCCGGGTGGGCGCGCGCCCCGGCACAGCCGGGACACGCGCAGTTCCACTGGGGCAGCCCGCCGCCCGCCGCGGTGCCGAGCACCTGGAGCAGCATGGCGGCGGGGTCTACCGGTCGGCGAGGACGTAGGCGGTGACTTCGAGGGCGGTCTCGACGACCGTGTACGCGGGGGTCTGCCAGCCGGCCGGGGCGGCTGCGGTCTCCTCGGCGCTGTCGTGGGACACGGGCGGTTCCTGCATGGCCGGACCTGCTTTCCTGAGAGGTGGGGGTTCAGGAGTGCCGAACGCGGCTATTCAACCGTTCAGATGGGCGCATCGCGTTCAGCGACGTGCAACAGAGTCGCGCGGTGACGGGGCACGGTCAATGGCGCGATGCCGGGAACACGTTCCAGGATGTGATCGTTGACCCTGGAGTACCAACCGACGACGTAAGGAACGACCGCTCGTGAGCATGGTCCCCTCCATCACCCTCAACAACGGTGTCTCCATGCCGCAGCTCGGCTTCGGTGTCTGGCAGGTGCCCGACGGCGAGGCGGCGAAGGCGGTGGGCACGGCCCTGGAGGCCGGGTACCGCAGCATCGACACCGCAGCGATCTACGCGAACGAGAAGGGCACCGGCGAGGCCGTCGCCGCCTCCGGTATCGCCCGTGAGGAGCTCTTCGTCACCACCAAGCTCTGGAACAGTGCGTCCGTGACATGGACCCGCGACGCCGTGCTGCGTGAGTTCGACGCCTCATTGGACAGGCTCGGCCTGGACTACGTCGATCTGTACCTGATCCACTGGCCCCGGCCGATGCGGGACGACCACCTCACCATCTACCGGACGTTCGAGGAGATCGCGGAGTCGGGGCGCGCGAAGGCCATCGGTGTGTCCAACTTCCTGCCCGAGCACCTGAAGCGGCTGCTCGACGAGACGTCCGTCGTCCCGGCGGTGAACCAGATCGAGCTGCACCCCCGGCTCCAGCAGGCGGAGTCGCGGACGTTCCACGCACAAGCCGGCATCGCCACCGAGGCGTGGTCGCCACTGGGTCAGGGCAAGGGCCTGCTGGAGGTCCCGACGATCGCCGCGATCGCCCGCAAGCACGGCCGCACCCCGGCACAGGCGGTGCTGCGCTGGCACCTCCAGCTCGGCAACGTGGTGATTCCCAAGTCCGTGACCCCGTCGCGGATCCGGGAGAACATCGACGTCTTCGACTTCGAGCTGGACGCCGACGACATGGCCGCCTTCGCGGCCCTCGACGAGAGCGAGCGCCTGGGTCCGGACCCGGCGACCTTCGACGACAACTGACTTCCGGCGTCAGCCGCGAGGACGGCGCGGCCGCGCGCGTGCGGCTGCGCCGTTCGGCGTGGAAACGGCCCGTCCGTGTGAACCGTGATCATGTTTGCGGCGTCACGGTTCGTGAGCGCCCGGGTGCGCCTCCACCGTGAGTGCGACCGCCGCCGAAGGCCTCTCCTCATGCCCGGATCCGCGCCCGGATCCGCTGCCGGGCGACCTTCGTGATCGCTGCCGGCGCCCACGGGAAGTCCGGCTCGCCCCGCTCGGAGCTGCGCCCCTCCCGACGCGCTGACCCGCTCGGCCCACCACGTGCTCCTCCGGCGCCACCCGGCACCCCGCACCCGCACGGCCTGCGTCCCCCAGTCCCCGGCCGCCGTCACGCGCCGGCAGCGGTACGAGCCGTCCGGCCCGTACCGCTGCCGGCGATCCGGGGTCAGGTGGTGAGCAGGCGGTTGAAGAAGGACCGGTACTGGCGGAGCGCCTTGCGGAGGTCCTCGGTGTCCACCTCCTCACCACGGTTCCACTGACCCTCCAGGTCCTTCTTGTGGTCGGCGAACGTCGAGGCCAGCTGCCGCATGACGTCCGCGACGAGGGCGTCGGCCTTGTGCACGGCCTCGCGGGGGTCGTCGACGAACTGGTTCTGGATGTCCTGCCAGCGGTTCCGGAAGCCTTCCTCGTCCTCTTCGGCCAGAAGCCGGGGTGTCTCGTCCTCGGCCGGGACGGCCACTTCCGGGCTCGGTTCAGGAGCCGGTTCGGCCGGTGCCGACTCCGGCGTGCTTTCGACCGTGCCGTCGAATGTGCTCTCGACGGGGAAGACGGGGGCGTCGGGCCGCCGCTCGTCGGTCACTCCGCCCGCGCTGCCCGGCTGGGCGATGTCCTCGGTGGACAGACCGCTCTCGCCGGGTCCTGGTATGTCCTCGCGTTGCATGTCTCCTCCTCCACCGTGGTCCGGGGACCGGGCTGTACGGGTCAGGCCGGGGCGCGGTGGGACTGTCCGCCGTCGGACAGCAGCTCGTCGAAGAGGGCGCGGTAGTGCACCATCGCTCCCCGCAGCTGCTCGGTCGTGGCCTGGTGCTTCATGCTCAGCCTGTTGACCTCGTGGGCGGCGCGGTAGTGCTCGATGGTGCGGCCGTGCTCGACCGAGAGGTCCTTCAGCCGCTGGTCGAGATCCTCGGTCGGGTAGCCGCGCTCCCGCATCAGGGAGGTCACCAGGAGGTCCGCGTCCTGGACGGCGTCCTCCGGGCGGTCCACGAACTCTCCCTGCACATCGGTCCAGTCCCGGGTGTAGCGGTCCCGGACGTCGCCCGGCAGCGGCCTGATGTCCAGCTCGTCGTGGCGTTTCTCGCGGGCGCTCAGATCGCGCTCGGCCTCGCGCCGGCTCCCGCTCTCCTCGACCGTCCTGTCGTACTCCGGTCCGAACCGCTCACGCAGGCGCCGGCTGCGGAGGCCCAGGAAGGCGACCACGGCCAGGATTGCCAGGATCACCGCGACAGGGATGACGATCGCCAGGAGGGTTCCCGTCGACATGGGACCCGACCCCCTCACTTGTGTCCGATATGCCCCATTCAGGGTATCGCTCGCCCCCTGCCCTGGGAACGGCGGGAGGCGGCCCTGGGAGCGGCGGGAGGCGACGCCAGGCTGAAATGATTGTCATTCGCCGCTGCGGCTAAGGTGTGGCTCCATGAACCGAGCCGCACCCGCGCGGGAGCGTCCCCCCGGGGCGATACCGCCGTCCGTCGCCGTCACCGGAGCGGTATCGCTGCTGCTGATCACCGTGCTCGCGCTGCCGCTGCTGAACCACCCCGGATTCCGGGCGTGGCAGACCGTCTGCGTGGCGCTCACCGTGCAGGCACTGCCCTTCCTGCTCTTCGGAACCGTCGTGTCCGGCGCGGTCAACGCCTTCGTACCGGCACGGGTGTTCAGCAAGGCGCTCCCGCGCAATCCCGCGCTCGCCGTGCCCGTCGCCGGTGCCGCCGGCGTGGTGCTGCCCGGCTGCGAGTGCGCCTCCGTGCCGGTCGCGGGCAGCCTGATCCGGCGCGGGGTCACCCCGGCAGCGGCGTTCGCGTTCCTGCTCTCCGCGCCGGCGGTCAACCCCGTCGTGCTGGTCTCGACCGCCGTGGCCTTCCCCGGGCAGCCCGGCATGGTCGCCGCCCGGCTCGTCGCCTCGCTCGCCACGGCGGCCACCATGGGCTGGCTGTGGCTGAAGTGGGGGCGGGCGGAATGGCTGAAGATGCCCGCACGGCACACCGGCCACCGGGCGGGGCACAACCGCTGGGAGGAGTTCCGGGTCGGCTTCCAGCACGACTTCCTGCACGCGGGCGGCTTCCTCGTCGTCGGCGCGATGGCGGCGGCCACCTTCAACGTGCTCGTCCCGCGCTCCGTACTGGACCTCTTCGCCAACTCCCCCTGGCTGTCCGTGCTGTTCCTCGCCACGCTCGCCGTCGTGCTCGCCGTCTGCTCCGAGGCCGACGCCTTCGTCGCCGCGTCGCTCACCGGCTTCTCCCCCACCGCGCGACTGACGTTCATGGTGGTGGGACCGATGGTCGACGTGAAGCTGATCGCCCTTCAGGCCGGGACCTTCGGGCGGGCGTTCGCGGTGCGCTTCTCGGCGGCGACCGCGGTGGTGGCCGTGACGTGCGCCTGCCTGACCGGATGGTGGCTGCTGTGAGACGACACATCCAGGCGGCTCTGCTGCTGCTCACCGGCTCCGCCGTCCTGTACATCTCCCTGCTGAGCCAGGTCTATCTGCGGTACGTGAAGGAGGGATTGCGGCCCTTCCTCGTCGCGTCCGCCGTGCTGCTGCTGGTGCTGGGTGTCGTCGGCGCGGTGCGGGACGGCCTGCCGTTCGCGCCCCGCCGCGACGCCGGCGAGGAGGTGGACGACGCGCACGGACACGGGCACGAGGGCGGCCCGCGCGTCGCCTGGGTGCTGTTCCTGCCCGTCCTGGCCCTGCTGCTGTACGCCCCTCCCGCGCTCGGCTCGTACACCGCGGCGCGCGAGACCGACAACGCGGTCGCCCAGGTGTCGGAGTTCGACCGGCTGCCGGACGCCGACCCGGCCCCGTTGGCCCTGTCCGGATTCATCGCACGGGTCCAGCAGGACCGCGACCGGAGCCTCGCCGGACGCACCGTCCTGATGACCGGGTTCGTCACGCCCGCGAAGGACCGCCCCGGCACCTGGTACCTCACCCGGCTCGTCGTCAGCTGCTGCGCGGCCGACTCCAGGTCGCTGCGCGTCCGTGTGTACGGCGAGCCCGCGCCCCCGGCCGACACCTGGGTGACCGTGACGGGCACCTGGCGCCCCGGCGGCGGCGGCGCGCTGGGGACGGCGACGGCCGCGGTGGCGCTCGACGCCCGGACGGTGGAGCGGGTGCCCGAGCCGGTCGACCCGTACCAGGACACCACGCCCCTGTTGCCCTGAGGGCCCGGCGGCTCAGCCTCGGCGGGCCGTGTACACCGTACGGGCGGTCAGCATGAACAGGTCGGGCCGGTGGTGCAGGCCCTGCGGCTCGGCCGGGTCCAGCAGCCGGTCCAGGGTGGCGCGGTCCTCGGCGGCGAGGCGGTCGCCGAGTGCCTCACGGTGCCGGGCGAACCCGGCCACGATCTGGTCGCGCACGGCATCGGTGACGGGCGCGGGCACGTCGTGGAGGAACGAGCGGGTCCCGCTCGGCACCAGGCCGGCATCGGCCAGCAGGGCCCGCCAGTCGTCGGTGTCCTCCTTGGCACCGGGCAGCCCCGCCCGCATCTCGGCGAACCACTCGGCGTGCACGGTGTCCATCCGGGCCTCCAGCCCCGGGCGCCCGATGCCGAAGTTCTGGGGCAGGCGCCGCGTCGGCAGCCCGCCCTCCACCACGGCCAGCAGGCCACCCGGGCGCAGCAGGCGCGCCAGGCCTGCGACGGCCGCACGCTGATCGCCCAGGTGATGGAGGAAGTCGGCCGCCCAGATGAGGTCGGCGCCGCCGAGTGCGGCGATGCCGTCCGGGAGTTCCGCGTGACGCGTGGTGACCCGGTCGCCGAGGTGCGCGGCACGGGCGCGCTCGCGGGTGCGTTCCAGCAGCTCGGGCGTGGCGTCGACGGCGACGACCTCCGCGTACGGGAAGGCCTCGGCGAGCAGGCACGACAGCACGCCCGGTCCGCTGCCGACGTCGAGGATCCGGCGCACTCCGGCCGTCGGCACCAGCTCGCCGAGCCAGGCCGCGGCCTGCCGGTACAGCGGGCTCTGGAGCTCCGCGCCGTGCTCCAGCAGCGGCAGCATCTCGGTCCAGTCCATGCGGGTGTGGTCGTGGTGACCGTGGTGGTGTTGGCTCATGCCGACAGAGTGGCGGCGGAGGTGCGGTCATGGCGAACTTTGTTGCTGCTGCGGCAAAGTCCGCGGTTCCCGCTCCCGCGCGCGGTGCTCCCGGGGCCTGATGCCCCGTACCCGCTTGAAGGCGGCGCTCAGGGCGAACGAGCCGCTGTAGCCCACCTGCCGGGCCACCGACTCGACCGTGGCGTCCGTTCCGCGCAGCAGGTCGGCGGCGAGCGCGAGCCGCCAGCCCGTCAGGTACGTCATCGGCGGCTCCCCCACCAGTTCGGTGAAGCGGCGCGCCGGCCCGGCCCGGGACACCCCCGCCCCGGTGGCGAGCGAGGCGACCGTCCAGGGGCGGGCCGGGTCGTCCTGCATCAGCCGCAGCGCGGCGCCGACCACCGGGTCGCCCATCGCCCGGTACCAGCCCGGTGCGGCCGCCTCGGGGCGGGAGAACCAGGACCGCAGGACGGAGATCAGCAGCAGGTCGAGGATCCGGTCGAGGACGACGCTCCGGCCCGGCTCGTCCCGGCCGATCTCCTCCTCCATCACCGGCATGACGGGGCAGCTCCACTGGTCGGCGGTCAGGTGCAGCAGTGGCGGCAGGGCGTCCAGGAGGCGGCGGCTGACCTCGCCGTCCATCCGGTACGTACCGATCAGCAGGGTGTGGCGGCCGTCGGGCGCGTTGCCCCAGGTCCGTACACCCAGGCGCATGGCCGGGTGGCACGGCGGAGCCGTTCGTCGACGCCGACGACCTCGCGGACGTGATCGTCGCGACGCTGACGGAGGAGGGGCACACCGGGCTGGTGCACGAGGTGACGGGACCCGCGCCGCTGACCTTCGCGGAGGTCGCGGCCGAGATCTCGCGGGCGGCGGGGCGCGAGGTGCGCCACGTGCCGGTGACGGCGGAGGAGTACGCGGGGATGCTGCGGGAGTACGGGCTGCCGGCGCCGGCGGGTGGGAGGAGTTCGCCGGCCACCCCTCGGGCCGCGTCGAACCGCCCGTACGCGGCCGCTTCGGGGCGGACGGTACGGGACGGTTCCCCGTACTACGGCCATGACGCCGGGCGGGCCGTCCGGGTCCGGTCGTGTGGTCGGGCACCACGGCGACCACCGCTCGGCGGGAACGGTCCCTCCCGGCGGACGGAAGGAAGGCGTGGGTGCAGAACCGGGTGATGGACTTCAGGCGCGCATGGCCCGTCAGTCCGCGCCGTGGGAGGGCGCGATCTCCTCGACACGGGCGGCGAGGGAGAAGTCCTTCTCCGTGATCGCGCCGCCCGCGTCGTGGGTGTTCACGGTGAGGTTGACCGTGTTGTAGCCGAGGGTGAGATCGGAATGGTGGTTCAGCTCCTCCTGGATCCGGGCGACGTGGACGACCATCGCGGTCGCGGCGAAGTGCGTGTCGAGGCGGTAGGTGCGGGCGATGCGGTCGCCCTCCTGGGACCAGCCGGGCAGTTCGCGCAGCCGGTCCTCGATCTCCTTCTGCGACAGCGGCTCAGTGGGCATGTCCCGGGCTCCGTTTCGGGTCGGTGCGGACGATGACGGCGTGACCGTGACGATACGGTCCGACGACACCGGCCCGTGGTCAACACGTGGGTTACCGTCTGCGGTATGACAACTGTCGGGTCCGGTACCGGAGTAGGGCCGCTGCTGCGCGGCTGGCGTGAGCGGCGGCGGCTGAGCCAGCTGGAGCTGGCACTGCGCGCCGACTCGTCGGCCCGTCACATCTCGTTCATCGAGACGGGCCGGTCCCGCCCGAGCGAGGAGATGATCCTGCGCCTGGCCGAGCACCTGGAGGTGCCGGTACGGGAGCGCAACGCCCTGCTGCTCGCGGCGGGTTACGCCCCGCGGTACTCCGAGACGTCCCTGGACGACCCTTCGCTGGACACGCTGCGGGCGGGCATCGAGCAGTTGCTGACCGGGTACGACCCGTATCCGGCGATCGTCGTCGACGGCTCGTACACGGTGGTGGCCGCGAACCGGGGCATCAGGACGCTGCTGGACGGGCTGCCCGAGCACCTGCTGACGCCGCCGCTGAACGTCATGCGGATCACCCTGCACCCGGAGGGCCTCGCACCGAGGATCCGCAACCTGCGGGAGTGGCGGGGCCACCTGCTGGCCCAGATGGAGCGCCAGATCGCACTGGCGCGCTCGGAGCCGCTGCGGCGGTTGTACGAGGAGGTCGCGGCGTACCCGCTGCCGGAGCCGGCGGACACCCACCCTGAGGAGGCCGGGGAGTCCGGTCCGTACGCGTACTTCGCGTTGCCGCTGCGGATCGAGCACGACGGACACGTGCTGTCCTTCGTGTCGTCGATCTCGACGTTCAACACGCCGATGGACGTGACGGTCGCCGAGCTGGCCATCGAGACGCTGCTCCCGGCCGACCCGGCGACGGTCAAGTACCTCCAGTCCCTCTAGGAACGGGCCCCGGAAGACAACGACAACGGCCGGCCCATGCTCGTCGAGGCGGCCCTCGGCACTCTCACCCTGCACACCGGCCCCGACCCGATGTGCTCCGCGTCTCGCGCGGTCAGTCCCCTCGGACGACCGGGCCCGTGACCGGCACAGGCCGGTGGCGGCCGGCACTCGGTCGTCGACGGTCCGGGTCCGCCGTCACAGACCCAGCGGCGGCAGTTTGCGGGAGGATTCCGAAGGGTCGTCGCGCACCGACTCGCGCAAAGCGGCGCGCAGGGAGCGTTTGGCCACGACCCGGGCCTTCGGCATGTCGGTCAGGATCTCGTACCCCTCGCCGTACGCCCCGGGAAGCGCAGGCAGTCGCAGTGCCGCGAGGGCGGCGTCGAGGGGGGCGCGGTCCGTGCCGGGGTCGCGCAGTGCGGCAGTGACGAGACGCTCGTCAGCCTTGGGGAAGGCCGACGTGAGCGCGGCGGCGGTCTCGGCGGCCTCCTGCTGTGCCGGGATTCCGTCGGGTCCCTCCCAGAAGTGCATCGCCAAGACCTTGCGGTCGCGCACCAGGCTCAGTCCGTACCGGTCGGCGAACCGGGACACGACGAGTACGGGCCAGGGCTCGCCGGTGGTGAACGACCGGGCGAGCCGTACGAGGTCGCCCTCACCGAGGAGGGCGCGCCGCAGGCCGCGCCGCCCGCCGCGCCCGCCGGTGTCGGGTTCCTGCGAGGGGGCGGTTTCGACGAGGGTGATGCCGTTGCCGAGCGGTGCCGTGCGGTAGGCAACGCCGGTGAGCAGCACGGCCTTGGCGACCTGGGTGGCCGTCGCAGGAACCACGGCGAGTTCCCGGCGGGCGCCGCCGGCGTCCGGGGCGGCCGTCGCCGTCTCGGGCGAGGGCACCGCGACGCCGCCGAAGAACGGGGTGTCCTTGGCCACTTGGGCGCGCACTCCGTCACGGAACTGCAGGAACGCCGGCAGCCCGCCGAGGTAGGCCCACGGGAAGACGGTGACGTGCCGCCCGATGACCCGGAAGACGTCAAGGATCTCGGTGGCCGGCCGGCCGTCACGGATCATGGCCCAGGCCAGGTGGTTGCGGATGCCGGTCAGGTGCGGATCGCCGACGGGGCGGGCCGCCGAGAGGGCGCGAGCGGCGGCGATCGCGGCGTCCACGCGGTCCTGGCCGATCGGCCCGTACTTGGTCGCCGCGTCGCCGTCCAGCCGTTCGTCCAGGACGAGTTCGGACAGTGCCACGACCGGCAGCCCGCGCAGCTGGTGGCCGTCCGGGCTCGCGGCCGCGACGCGCTCGGCATACGCGAACATCTCCTCGTGGGAGCCGTGCCACTTGGCGGCCAGGAACTGCACGGCACGCGCGTGGGCGGCCCAGTTGTGGGGGTCGATCGCCAGGGCGTTGGCGAGGTGGTCCTCGAAGTCCTCCCGGGAGGCAGCGGCGCCGGTGTCGTGTGCGAGGACGGTGACCCACGGCGTGGGGTCCCCCTGGTTCAGAGCGACCGCCTCCTCCAGCACCGGCACGCCGTCGGCGAGGAGCGCGTGGAAGCCGGCGAACTGCTCGGCCGAAACCTCGGAGGCCCGCGCACCGGTCCGTACCGACCAGGCCCGGGCGACGGCCGCCTCGGCGCGGACGAAAGCCAGGTCGCGGTCGCCGGGTTTCCGTGCGCACCATTCTTCCAGTTGGCCCGGGGTGTCGAGCAGGACCTCCGCGAGCGCCCTGGCGGCCTCGGCCCGAGTGGCCCAGTCGGTCTCCGCGCGGGTGACCGCGAGCAGTTCCTCCGCGGTGGCGTACCGCCCCTGCCGCACGGCATCGCAGGCCGCTCGCACACGCGGGTCGGGGGCGTCGAACGCCACCTCGTCGTCGGCCGGAAGACCAACCGCGGTGGCACCGTAGTGCCGCAGCAGCCGAGGGATTCCCAGCAGACCGGGCAGACGTCCCATGGCGGCTCCTCACAAGATCGGGCACGACGATCCGGCCAGGGTACGGGGCCTCCGACGCAGTACACAGGGCGCCCCGGCCGGGTGACGCCCGGCGGTCGGCTCCCGCCCGATGCCGCTGGCCACGGGTTTCCGGTGGGGCCACGAGTCCTCGGCCTGCCGGTGTGCATCAGGTCGCCGCGCACGATGGACGACCACGCCGAGCCGCGGGTGCGGACGCCCCGGCCTTCTCCCGGCAGCCGTCGGCGGCTCCGACATCGAGCAGGGTGGTCGAGTCGGCCTCAGTTCGGTTCGCTCGCCGTGACCAGGGGCGTCGGGGCCGGGCAAAACTGTCTCGCTAGTCTCCGGCCATGACCGATCCGCATTCCGCCGTCTACGAGGCGCACTTCACGCGCACCCCCTTCCAGTTCCTGTCCGGATCGGGCTGGAAGCGTCTGGTTGCCTTCCGTGTTGACAGCACGGGCGTGCTCCTCGGAGGTGCACCGGCCCGCCATGCGGCACAGACGGCGTTCGTGCCGTGGGAGGACATCACCTCCATGGTGCTGTGGCAGCAGCACACGGCCGGGCAATCAATCAACTGCATCGGCGTCCACCGGCGGGAGGGAGCCCCAGAGCTGCCAGGCCCCAACCGCGACATGACTCCCGCACAGGCACAGCGCACTGCGCCCCACATCGAGTACGAGCTCCTCCGGGCGAGCCGGCCCATCAGCCTCTGGCGTCTCGACCCCGAGCGTCTGCAGACCGCAGTGGACGCCTTTGCGCCCAATGTGTCGATCTTGGTGTACGACCCATCACATCTTCGTTGAGGCCCGAGGTCGATGCTCGTTGGCGACCACTTTCGCGGTGTAGTTGCGGGAAGCACTACGCCATACTCGCTCTATGGAGTGGTACGAACAGGCCCGGGCAGCGGAACGGGTCCGGGATTGGGATACAGCCATCGCGCTGGTCAGCGCTCGTGCCGAGTGCTACTCCGCCGATTCCCACGCGCACGACAGTCATCTGTGGCACATGCGTTTGCTCGTCAGCGCGGAGCGGTTCACGCAACTCACGGAACTCGCACTTACGGATGTCCACGCACGTCGGAGACTCAACAGGTCGCTTCACGAGCGGGGGATGGACGCGGCTCTGCGCCATCGTGCCGAGGGCGGCGACAGTGGCGCCCTGTATCACCTGGTGAACTTGCTGTGCGAGACGGGTCGGCTCCAGGAGGCACGTGCAGCGGTTCAAGACCTCGGTCCGGAGAATGATTACGCGCAGCAGCTCGTGGCCGACTTCCGTACCCCCACGCGCGGTGCGCGGCAGCCCTTGGCTTGCTTTTCAGCCTCCCGCCGGGATGCTTGATCACTGGTGGATCGTTGCGGTGAGGCGTCGCAGTGCGGCGTGGGCCGGCGGTCCCCAGGTGGGCTTGCCTCCGGGGCGACCGTGGACGCCGGCGTCTCCGATGTGGATTCCGGCGAGGGCGCGCAGCACCGCCCAGCCGCGGGCGCGGCGCAGGGTCGCGGCGTCCGGGCTCGGCTGATAGGTCTCGTGGAAGAGGTCGGCGGCGCCGTCGGGCAGCAGGATCCAGGCGGCGGCGAGGTCGCAGGCCGGGTCGCCGGCGAAGAGGTCGCCGAAATCGATCACGCCGGAGAAAATACCGTTCGTGGTCAGGATGTTGGCCGGATGCAGGTCGCCGTGGAGCCAGAGACGTGGGCCTGGCCAGTCGGGCGCGGCGGCGGCGTCTTCCCAGACCGCGCGGACGGCGTCCGGGTCGCGAATCAGCCCCAGTGCGGTTGCCGAGGCGAGCCCTTGGGTGAAGTGTTCGGCGGTGTCGGCCAGCGGGCCACCGCGGTCCCGGCCTGTTGGTGCCCCGTCGGGGGCGGGGCGGTGGAGGGCGGTCAGGAAGTCGGCCAGGGTGACGGCCGCCTCCGCGGGGCGCGTCGCGGGGGCGCGATCGGCGGGCTCGCCCGGGACCCAGGTGGTGACGAGCCAGGGCCGCGGGAACCGTTGGGAGGGCTCGCCGAGGCGTTGTGGGACGGGAATCTGGAGAGGAAGGTGCGGGGCGAGGAGGGGCAGCCAGGCGTGTTCCTTGCGCAGAAGCGCGTCCGCGGACTGCGTCGCCCAGGGCAGCCGGACGGCGAGGTCGTCGCCGAGCCGCCACACTTGATTGTCCCAGCCGAGCGCTCCGAGCTTCAGGGGGCGGTCCGCCAGGTCGGGGTGCTGCTCGCGCAGCAGATCTCGGATCAAGTCCTCGGTGATGTCCGTCTGGGTGGCCGTCATGTGAGGCAACAGTAGTGGGGTAGCACCTGCCTGCTCCGGACGAATCCGTGTCAGGTCCACGCGTCGAACACACTGTGCACGTCTCGCTTCCAGTCGGAGCCGTTTCGCAGGGCCGGCGTCGTGAAGGACTTCGAGAACGGCGGCATTCGCCGAGGAGAATCGCCTCATGCGCATTCTGATCATCACCGCAGGTTCCCGAGGAGATGTCGCGCCCTTCACCGGGCTGGGGCGGCGCCTGCTGGACGCGGGCCATCAGGTGGCCGTGGCCGCTCACCCGTCCTTCGCGGCACTCGTCGGCGGGTGCGGGCTCGACTACCGGCCTGTGCCGGGAGACCCGCAGGGGCTGATTCGGGATTGGGCCCGGGCGGCGTCGCGGGAGGAAGCCCGGGCGCTGACAAGGGCGTACGCTGACGGGCTCGCCGAAGGGGTGGCGGAGGCCGTGGCGGGCGGAGCCGACCTGCTGCTCACCGCCTTCGGCCCGGCACCGCTCAGCCGGACGGCCGGTGAAGCGTTCGGCGTCCCCGTCATCGGCACCTACCTCGCACCGGCGTTCGCCACCGGGCGGTTCCCGCTGCCCAGCGCACGGAACTCCGACGGTCTGGGGCCGGAGGGCAACCTCGCCGCGGGCCAGGAAGTGCTGAGGCGCGCGAACGGTGTGTTCGAGGGCGCCGTGACCCGGCTGCGCGCCCGTCTCGGGCTGCCCGCCGACGCGCCCTCGGCACCGGGGGACATCCGGCCGGTCTTCCACGGCTTCAGCCCGCTGGTGGTGCCGCGCCCCGAGGACTGGCCGTCCGGGGTCGAAGTGGCGGGCTACTGGTGGCCCGCGCGGCCGGACGGCTGGCAGCCTCCGGCCGAACTGGTCGACTTCCTCCAGGCCGGTCCGCCCCCGGTTTTCCTCGGGTTCGGCAGCATGGCGGCGGGGCAGGGCGAACGGCTCAGTGCCCTGGTGGCCGCGGCGGTGGAGCGGGCAGGCGTGCGCGCGGTGGTGCAGGCGGGGTGGGCTGGTCTGAGCGGCTGCGGCGACGATCTCCTCACCGTCGGCGACGTCCCGCACGACTGGCTGTTCCCTCGTACCGCCGCCGTCGTCCACCACGCCGGGGCCGGTACCACCGCAGCCGGACTGAGGGCCGGAGTACCCGCCCTGCCGGTTCCCGTCATGGCCGACCAGCCGTTCTGGGCGTCTCGGCTGTACCGGCTGGGAGTTGCCCCCCGGCCTCTGCCGTTCCAGGACCTCACCGCCGAAGCCCTCGGCGACGCGATCACGGCCTGCCTGTCCGAGCCGGCCCACCGCCGCCGCGCGGCCGGACTCGCCCGCGGGATCGCCGCCGAGGACGGCGCCGCTTCCTTGCTCACCCACATCGGCTCACAGGACGCCGGGTGAACCGGGGAAGGTTCACCGCCGTGCTGCTGTGCCAGGCTTACCGAGGCGCTCTGCGGCATCCCGCGCTGCCGAAACACGTGGACGATTCGTACGCCGCCGCGCCCGGCGCCTCCCGAAATCCCAGATGCTCCGGCCGGGAGCCCCGAGGGCTGGGCATCGGTCGACCCCGACCGGCGGCCGGCCCCGGCTCATGCACCTGGCGGCGAGCTCGTGCCGCCGGTGCAGGCCGCGGTCGCCCCCTCATTGACCCCGGTCGAGCTGGGCCACCCCGACCCGTTCGGCGTCACCGTCGTCTTGAGGGAACAGGATGGCCACAGCGTGCACCTCGGAGGAGGAGCGCGTGCCCCCGCAGCGTTGACGACGACGCGTCCAGCCGTATGAGCGAGCGCGAAGGAGGACGCTTGTGATCACCACCCGCGAGTATGCGGACCTCTCCGCCCTGGACATCGCCCGGCTGGTGAGGTGTGGCGCCCTGACGGCCGTCGAGGCCGTCACCGCGGCGCTGGCCTGTATCGGTGAGCGCGACACGGAACTACGCGCGTTCACCGAGGTCTGGGCCGAGTCGGCCCTGGCCCGAGCCGCACAGGTGGACACCCTGATCTCCGACGGTGTGCGGCTGCCCCTCGCGGGTGTGCCGCTCGGCGTCAAGGCCGGCGAGGGCCCCGGCTCCTACCAGAACACCCGCTTGGTGGCGGCCGGCTGCGTGCCGGTCGGCGCCACGTCGGTGCCACGCACGGGCAAGGGCTGGCAGACGTACGGGCACACCGACCGGGGTCCCACCGTGAACCCGCTCAACCCGGCGTGGTCACCCGGAGGGTCGTCCGCGGGTTCGGCGGCTGCGGTTGCCGCCGGCCTTGTCCCCCTCGCCACTGGTTCCGACGGCGCAGGATCGGTACGCATCCCCGCCGCATGGTGCGGCATCGTCGGCTTCAAGCCCGCCAACGGCCTCCTGCCCGCCCGTGACCGGGCGGGCCTGAACTCGCCCGGCGTCCTCGCGCGCACCCCTGGAGACGCCCTGGCCTACCTCGACGCGGTAGGTGATAAGACGCCCACCACGGTCGTCCCGCGCTCTGCATCTCCGCTCACCGCGACCTGGTCGGCCACTTTGGGCTATGCGGACACCGACCCAGCAGTCGCTGCCGTTGCCCGGCGCGCCGTCGGCAGACTGGCCGACGCCAGGCTGATCACCCTGGACGAAGACGTCGACCTCACACTCATCGACCCCGCTCCGGCATGGACAGCCCTCCGCATGGGTTCACCGTCACCTGATGACGTCGGAATCGTCACCACCAACGAAGAACGGCTGACCAACTGCTTCGAGCGAGCCGACCTCGTTCTCACGCCCACCACACCGCACCCACCGCACGGCCATGACGGCCCTGGGTTCCGGATGAGTGTGGCGCTGACGTGGGCTTTCAACGTGAGCGGGCACCCGGCCATCAGCCTGCCGGCCGGAACCACCCCTCAGGGGCAGCCCGTCGGCCTCCAGCTCGTGGGCCGGCCGCACAAGGAACGACAACTCCTTGACCTCGCCGGCCGCGCCACCCGGGCAGGAGCCATTCTGCTGACGACGGCCTGAGCAACCCGCAGCATGACCGCCCTGGGACGATGGCGCCGACGCAACCCGGCTGTTGCAGAAGACGCCGTCCTGGCACCACCGGACCGGCATCAACGCACCGTCCTCGGGGCCCCGGCCCACCTGTCCGCCAGGACCACTCGGTCACCCCTCGCTGAACGCGCTGGATCCCCGGCGCGACACCGCAGTCGACCAGCCGGGGCCGGTCCTGTCGCAAGCGCCGTACGGGCAAGGGCACTTCAGCCAGACTGATCACGGCGGGACTTCACCGGCCAAGGGCCTCGCCCGCACACCACCGGGACATGGCATGCCGTACGACGCCGTCGTTCGTGCCGCCGGACACGTCCTTCTCCCCCTCGGGGAGCGATTCCGGGCAGCCGCCGCACCTGCGCGGTTGCGGCCCCGAGCGCGGCCCGGGCCGGGGCCGACCACCTGACCGGTCCGGCCGCGCTCGTACCGGGCCGTGAACCAGGGCATGACGGCGGCCCGTGCGTGCTGTGCGAAGGGGGGACACACGCTCTAGCGGCCCACCCCCCGGAGGGCGGACCACTGGAGGGCGGCGAAGCCGGCGACGGTCGCGGCCTGCATCGGGATCCATACGGTTCCGGCGGTGCTGGGCGACAGCCAGGCGGCGAGCGCGACGACGCTGAGCACCGCCCACACGACGTTGGCGTCGACGACCAGCTTGACGGCCGTGGTCGGCGGCTGCGCCCGGGAGGCGAGGTAGCCCACACCGGCGGCGAACGCCGTGAGGAGCAGGCCCAGTTCGAGCAGGAGGGTCGCGTCGACCCCCAGGAGCCGCCCGAGGGGTGCGGAGGCGAGGGCGTACGCCAGTCCGTTGGCCCCGGTGACGACGGCGTCGAGGGCGAGGAAGCGGCGCAGCATGGTCTGCGGCTCGGTGGTGCGGGAGATACCGGCGAGCAGGGCCTGGGACATGGCGGATCAGCCTCCATCGAGGTCCTTGGTGGTGGGGCCCGGAGCCCGGCCGGAGTGCGAGACCGCCCGGGTTCCGGTGACCGCAACGATGCCGCGCGCCGCACGGGAGGTCGATTACCGCTCAGGTAACGGGGCAGGCAGGTCAGGGTCCGATGAGGGCGCGGATCCGCTGCTCGGTCCAGTGGCCCGCCGCGCCCGGGCAGGAGGCGAGGTACGCGGCGATGGTGGCGGCGTCCCAGGCACCTGCGGCGAGGAGGCCGGCGGCGAGGTGGCGGAGGTAGTCGGCGGAGGGGGTGTTCCACTCGATGTCGTGCATGCCCCAGGGGGCCGTGAAGGTGAGCATGGGCAGGCCGTCGAGCGTGCCGGGGCGGACGAGGGTTTCGTAGCGGCCGTCGCCCAGCACCGCCCTGCCGTCGCGGAGGACCTCGGTCAGGTCCAGGTCGGTGTCCGGGCCGGGTTCGCGGTACATCTCCTGGGCGGCGATGTCGGAGAACTGCTCGGCGGTGATCCGATGTGCCCGGGCCAGGACGCGGCCCTCGGCGTGCGGGTCGTAGAACGCCCGGCCGCCGGTCCACACCGGGGACTCGGTGGCGAAGTACAGGGCCCCCTTCAGCTCCACGGGGACGGACGCGGTGGGCAGGCGTCGGTTGCGGCAGCCGGGGTAGGTGCGGGCCCCGCCCGGGGGCGTACCGCCGACGATGTAGTGGGCCAGGCGGTCGACGTGCGTGTTGGAGCCGTAGGACGTGTACCAGACCTCCGTCGTCATGCGTCGAACGTAACGGGCGTGGCGCGTGAAGCTGCGCTGTTGACCCGCTTAAGAAAACCTCGATGGACGCGGCGGGCGCGGGTCGGCAGATTGGTGCGCGTTCACGATCTCCGTCCGAACCTTCCCGCCTGGAGCCGCACCCATGAAGGCACTCGTCAAGCACAAGGCCGAGCCCGGTCTCTGGCTCATGGACGTGCCGGAGCCCGAGACCGGGCCCGGTGACGTGCTGATCCGGGTGCTGCGCACCGGTATCTGCGGTACGGATCTGCACATCCGCTCGTGGGACGGCTGGGCGCGGCAGACGGTGTCGACGCCGCTGGTGCTGGGGCACGAGTTCGTCGGCGAGGTGGCGCACGTCGGCGCCGACGTCACGGACATCGCGGTCGGCGATCTGGTCAGCGGCGAGGGCCACCTGGTGTGCGGCAAGTGCCGCAACTGCCTGGCGGGGCGCAGGCACCTGTGCCGGGCCACGGTCGGCCTGGGCGTCGGGCGGGACGGGGCGTTCGCCGAGTACGTCGCGCTGCCCGCGTCCAATGTGTGGGTGCACCGCACGAAGGTGGACCTGGACGTCGCCGCGATCTTCGACCCGTTCGGGAACGCCGTCCACACCGCGCTGTCCTTCCCGCTCGTGGGCGAGGACGTCCTGATCACGGGAGCCGGCCCGATCGGGATCATGGCCGCGGCGGTCGCCCGGCACGCGGGTGCCCGCAACGTGGTGATCACCGATGTCAGTGAGTCGCGGCTGGAGCTGGCCCGCAAGGTGGGCGCGACGCTCGCCGTGAACGTCGCGGAGAGCAGCATCGGCGAGGCGCAGCGGCAGCTGGGGCTGCGCGAGGGCTTCGACATCGGTCTGGAGATGTCCGGCCGGCCGGAGGCCATGCGGGACATGGTCGCCAATATGACGCACGGCGGCCGTATCGCGATGCTGGGCCTGCCCGCCGAGGAGTTCGCCGTCGACTGGTCGAAGATCGTCACCTCGATGATCACGGTCAAGGGCATCTACGGCCGCGAGATGTTCGAGACGTGGTACGCGATGACCGTGCTGCTGGAGGGCGGTCTCGACCTCAGCCCCGTGATCACCGGCAGCTACGGCTACCAGGACTTCGACGCCGCGTTCGACGAGGCGGCCGCCGGCCGCAGCGGCAAGATCATCCTCGACTGGACCGCCTGATCCCCTCCCGCTAGGAGCTTCCCCTTATGTACGCGTCCGTCCGCGACGAACTGCGCGCCACCCTCGACGAGATCCGCGCCGCCGGTCTCCACAAGCCGGAGCGGGTCATCGGCACCCCGCAGAACGCCAAGGTGTCCGTCCCCTCCGGTGAGGTGCTCAACTTCTGCGCCAACAACTACCTGGGCCTCGCCGACCACCCCGAGGTGATCGCCGCCGCGAAGGAGGCGCTGGACCGCTGGGGCTACGGCATGGCGTCCGTACGCTTCATCTGCGGTACGCAGGACGTCCACAAGGAGCTGGAGCAGCGGCTGTCGGCGTTCCTCGGGCAGGAGGACACGATCCTGTACTCCTCCTGCTTCGACGCCAACGGCGGCGTCTTCGAGACGCTGCTCGGCCCGGAGGACGCGGTGATCTCCGACGCCCTCAACCACGCGTCCATCATCGACGGCATCCGGCTGTCCAAGGCACGCCGCCACCGGTACGCCAACCGCGACATGGCGGACCTGGAGAAGCAGCTCAAGGAGACGCAGGACGCCCGGCGCCGCCTCATCGTCACCGACGGCGTGTTCTCGATGGACGGGTACGTGGCGCCGCTGCCGGAGATCTGCGACCTCGCCGACCGGTACGACGCGATGGTCATGGTCGACGACTCCCACGCGGTCGGCTTCGTCGGCCCCGGTGGGCGCGGCACGCCTGAGCTGCACGGCGTGATGGACCGGGTCGACATCATCACCGGCACCCTCGGCAAGGCGCTCGGCGGCGCGTCCGGCGGTTATGTGGCGGCGCGCGCCGAGATCGTCGCGCTGCTGCGCCAGCGGTCGCGCCCGTACCTCTTCTCCAACTCCCTCGCCCCGGTGATCGCCGCCGCGTCGCTGAAGGTCCTGGACCTGCTGGAATCGGCAGGCGACCTGCGGGAGAAGCTGGAGACCAACACCAAGCTGTTCCGTACGAGGATGACGGAGGCCGGCTTCGAGATCCTGCCCGGCGACCACGCGATCGCGCCCGTGATGATCGGCGACGCGGCCGAGGCGGCCCGGATGGCGGAGCTGCTGCTGGAGCGGGGCGTGTACGTGATCGGCTTCTCGTACCCGGTGGTGCCGATGGGGCAGGCCCGCATCCGGGTGCAGCTGTCGGCGGCGCACTCGACGCGGGACGTGGAGCAGGCGGTGGCGGCGTTCGTCGACGCGCGGTCCGCGATGGCCGGCTGACGGCTGGGGGACAATGGCTGGGTGATCGACCCCCGGCGACTGCGCGTCCTGCGGGCCGCGGCGGACCACCGTACGGTGACCGCCGCGGCCGCGGCGCTGTACCTGACCCCGTCCGCCGTCTCGCAGCAGCTCGCCGCGCTGGAACAGGAGACGGGGCACGTGCTGCTGACCCGCAGCGGCAAGGGCGTACGGCTCACGGCGGCCGGCGAGATCCTGCTGGAGCACGCCAACGAGGTGCTGGCGCAGCTGGAGCGGGCGGAGGCGGAGCTCGCGGCGTACGCGGGCGGAAGAGCGGGCGAGGTGACGGTCGCCGCGTTCGCGACCGGCATCGCTGAGGTGCTGGCGCCCGCGATCGGGCGGCTGGCCGAGGCGCACCCCGGGATCCGGGTGCGGGTGCGGGACGCGGAGGGCGACGAGTCGCTGCCGCTGGTCCTGGACGGCGAGGCGGACGTGGCGGTGGCGGTCGAGTACCGGGGCGCGCCGCGCGAGGGCGACCGGCGCCTCGCGCGCGTGCCGCTGTACGCGGAGCCGTTCGACGCGGTGCTGCACGCGGGGCATCCGCTGGGGCAGGAACCGGAGGTGGCGCTGGCGTCGCTGGCGGACGCCGACTGGATCGCACCGTACCCCGGCAACCCGTGCCACGACATGGTGCTCCTCGCCTGTGAGCTGGCCGGCTTCGATCCCCGGCTGGTCCACTCCTCCGACGACTTCCGCGCGGTGGTCGCCCTGGCGGGCGCGGGCGCGGGTGTGGCGCTGGTGCCGCGCTCGGCGCTCCGGGGCATCGAGCTGAAGGACGTGGTGGTCCGCCCGGTCGCGGGCCCGGCGGCGTTCCGGCGCGTGTTCGCGGCGGTGCGGCGCGGGGCGGAGGACCACCCGCTGATCCGGCCGGTGCTGGACGCGCTGGCGGGCGCGGCGCGGGGGCTGCCGGCCCGGGGTGAGTGACCGGGGCCCCTGGCGCCCTGCTTCCCCCGGAACCGGGGCCCCGCTCCGCCCCGGACCAGGGGGAGGCACGTGGGGCTGACGCCCCCGCGCCCCGGCGGGCGCGGCAGCTTCGCGCCGTGCAGGGGCCCGCCCACCGGGCGGGCATGGCCGGGCACGCGCGCATGGGCGCGCACCGGCGGGGGTGCTACCGCTCGCCGGCTGTGTCGTCGGCCGCGGTGCGGCGCGCGGGATGGTGCGGGTCCGCCGCGGTGTCCGGGGCCTGGGCGTCGGTGGGGGCCGCGTCGGCGGAGCGGGTGGCTTCGGCGCGGATCAGGGCGTTCAGTGCCGCGAAGGGGTCGATGGGCATGGCGGGGCCTCCTGGTCGGTGACGTGGCTGGTCTGCGGGCGAGCGGGGCGTACCGCTCAGCAGCGCAGGACCACGCACCGGACGGTGCGTACCGTCAGGTGGCACAGGAGGAGGGGGCGAGCCGTGGGGGCGCAGGCGGTGGGGGGCCGGTGCGGGCGCCGGGGCGGCCTCGGGCGGACGGCACGCCGCCGGCGGTTCGCGCGGTGCGGGGCGGCCGCCTCCGCCTCGGTCAGGTCCGGGTCGGGCGCGGCCGAGGCGGCCGGGCGGGGCTCGGCGCCCGTGGCTGCTCCGCTCCCGGCCGTGGCGCCCAGCAGGGCGGCCAGTACGAGGAGGGTGACCAGCACGGCCCGGCGTACGGCGACGGCGAGCCCGGGCGTGCTGGTCATGGGCGTTCCTTTGCCCGTGACCGGGCGTGTTGTTCCCCTCCGGCGGGAGAACCGCTCGTTCAGCGGAGCCGGAACACCGGGCCCCGTGCCGTGAACGGCAGCCTCGCGCCGTCCGGTATGAGGTAGGCGTGCTCGCGGCGGACGCGGAGCGTGTCGCAGTACCCGTCGGTGATGATCAGCACGGGTGCCGTGGGCGGGAAGTCCTCGGCGCGGTGGAGGAGGTCCACCCCCGGCTGGAGGACCGTGCCTCCGCGGCCCCGGACGCGTACCCGCCCGGCGATCTCGGTGGGCGGCAGGTACCCGGCGTCGTAGGGGGCCGCGTCGCAGAACACCACGCGCGCCGCCGGTACGTCCCGCGCCTCGGCGTACGAGGCGATGGCGCCGAGCGCTTTGCCGAGCAGCCGCCGTTCCATGGAGCCGGACGTGTCGAGGACGACGCCGAACGTGCACCGCGCGATCTCCTCGGGCGGGAAGTACCGCCCGGCGCGCGGGATGTCGGGCGTGGAAGCCTGGCGCCGGGCCGGCCGGGCGTAGCTGCGCACCGGCTCGGGGCGGGGCACGAACTCGTCGAACCAGCGCGCCAGCCGGGCGTCCCACGGCACCGGCGGGTGCGCCAGTGCCCGGATCGCCTCGACGAGCCCGGCGGGCAGCAGCCCGCGCTCCCCGCTCATGTGCAGGTCGAACCCCTGGACCAGGCCGCGCCGGTAGAACTCGTCCAGGTCGACGTAGTCGCGGACGCGCCCGCCGAGCGGCTCGCCCAGGATGTCGCCCACGCCCTTGCCGCGCAGCGTGGCCAGGCGCCGCTTCCGGCGGGCGTCGGTGACGATCCGGTCGTACACCTCCTCCGCGGACAGGCCCTTGAGGTCCGGGTCGTGCAGCAGCCCCTCGGGCATGGTGCCGACGCCCATTTCCACGAGCCAGCCGTTGATGACGTAGTCGGCGGCGACGTTGAACAGGTACGGGTCGCGGGCGCCGCGCCGGTCGCCGTGGCGCAGGGCGGCGTGGAGCATCTCGTGCGCGAGGACGAACCGCCACTCCTCGTCCCCGTACCGGCGCAGCGGATTGAGGTAGATCTCGCCGAGCGTGGCGTCGACGGCGGCGATCGCGATGCCGTGGGCACGGGCGAGTTCGGCGTCGGCGACCAGGGTCATGCCGGCCGCGATGCCGCCGAGCAGCGGGTACGAGGAGATGAACCAGCTCAGCGCCCGGTCCCAGGGCTGCTTCTGCCGGATCTCGCCGGTGAGCGCGTCGCGCCGGCCGCCGGCGACGTCCATCGCGGCGGAGACGGTACGGGTCAGGGCGTGCGCGAAGGCGAGCTGCCAGTCGGGTGGGGTGTGCCAGGTGGCCCACGGCACGAGGATCTGGTCGGGGGCGTCCCCGCCGGTGCCGCAGTGCTCGTACCGGGCGGGGATGCCGTCGCGGCGCCAGCGCGCGGCGAGCTGCTCCTCGTCGCCGTCGGGGTACGAGGCGGGGAGGTGCTCGGGGGTGTTGCCGACGGGGAAGGTGAGCAGGAAGCGGTTGACGACGGCGCAGCGGGCGGCGAGGTCGAAGCGGTCGGGCTGCGGACGGGCTTCCTTGTGGGCCGGGACGTGCCCGAAGCCGAGGTGGATGAGGCAGTGGGCGAGGGCCCACGCCCAGTCGGCGGGGTCGGCGCGGCGGTCGGGGTGGACGTGGAGCTTGCCGTTGGAGTCGACGGCGGCGAGGCCGTGCCGCGGGCTGCGGTCGCAGTCGCGGCTGCGGCAGATGCCGGCCTCCAGCGCGGCGAGCGCCGGGTTGCGCTTGACGAGGGCGAGCCCGGCGAGGAAGGCCTCGGCGGCCGGGTCGTCGCGCTTGGTCTTGGCGCGCGGCGCGGCGGTCACCGCCGGGCCTCGACCAGCCGGGGCATGTCGCGGGCGGCCTCGAGCAGGAACCACGCGGGCAGCACGGGCCGGCCGTCGGCGTCGTCCGCGATGACGGTCTGGGCGACCTCGACGGAGATCTCGGCGAGCTGGACGAGCAGCGATTTCGCACGGTGGGCGGCCTGCCGGAGGGCGGGCGGGATGTGGCTCTTGTCGGCGGGGAGTTCCTTGATGAGGCGGCCGCGGAAGGCGTCGGCGAGGTAGTAGAGCAGGTCCCGGTCCTCGACGCGGTTCGGCCAGGAGGCGTCGCCCTTGATGATGGCGTCGATGCCGTACGCGTGCCGGACGATCTTGGCGTACCCGCAGAAGGAGACGGCGTGCGCGGGCGTGAGGGTGCCGTGCGCGACGATCTTCAGCGTGTCCTCGTCCAGCGTGGGCCCGAAGGAGTGCAGCGCGTCGGAGAGCATGTGCCAGGAACGGGGCGTGGAGAACGGCTCCTCGGTCTTGGGCGGCTGCGACCAGAGGTGGTCGGGCCGGTCGGTGAGGTAGTCGGTGACCCACGGGTGGATGCCGTTCTCCCCCGCCCACACCAGCCAGTCGGCGGCCGAGGCACGCAGGTGGACATGCGTGAGCCGGTTGACGAGCGCGGAGGCGATGGGGCGGGCCAGCGCGTTGTCGGTGGCGCGGTTGCCGGCACCGATGACGATGGACCCGGCGGGCAGCTCGTAGTTCCCGATGCGCCGGTCGAGGATGAGCGAGTAGAACGCCTTCTGTACGTCGGGGGTGGCGGCGTTCAGCTCGTCGAGGAAGAGGCAGTAGGGCTCGTCCCGCGCGATGGCCTCGGGCGGGCAGAACACGGACTTGCCGTCACGGATCTGCGGGACGCCGATGAGGTCCTCGGGCGCCAGCTGGGTACCGAGCAGGCTGACGCACTCCAGGCCGAGGGACTCCGCGAAGCTCCGTACGAGGGACGACTTGCCGATCCCGGGCGCGCCCCACAGGAACACGGGGCGTACGGTCGCGAGGCCGAGCAGCAGCTCGGGGATCCGGGCGGGCGTGACGGTGACGGCGGCCTGCAGGGCGAACTCCTGGTCGATGCGCGGGGTCCGGTGCGCCCGGACCGTCGATGCCCGAACGGATGTCGGGCCCGCCCAGTGTGGGCGCACGCCACCGCCCGGCGCAGCCGATTTTCCGGTGGGTCGGCACGAACGCCCACCTCGTGCCGACCCACACCCGGCGTCCGGCGGCGGGCGGGGTCGTGCAGGGTCGCCCCCGCAGAGGTCGGCGGCGTCAGAAGAGTTCGCCATCCGACGAACCCGAGGCCGCCGGCCTCGAGGAGGTGAGCCCGGAGGGGCCACGCCCCCACCCACCGGGGTGGCCGCCCGGCCCGCCGACCCGCACCCGGGGGCACCGGGAACAGGCACCGCCCCGGTCCCGTTGTGCCCACCCTCCCCCAAGCTCTCGGCTTCGCTCGAGCAGGGGGGACCCCCATCGCCCTGCGGGACGACTGCCCACAACGGGGGCGGGGGCGGCGTGCCCAGCTGAACGACTGCCCACAACGGCGTCCCGCGACGTTACGCGGCGCGCTGCTTGCGGGCCGACATCCAGGCGTAGACCAGGACGCCCGCGAAGAGGAACAGCACGCCCTGGTAGACCGCCGCGTAGCCGGAGCCGGCGACCAGCCACATGGAGAAGGCGAAGGCGACGATCGCGAGGACGGCGTCGCGGACGAGGCGCGGACGGTGGACGCGGTCGGACCGGCCGGAGGCGAGGAAGTAGATCTGCGCGGCCGTCGACAGCAGGTAGGGCACGGTGGCGGTGAAGGTGGTGACGAGGACCAGGATCTCGAAGACGCCCTCGGAGCCCGCCGTGTAGTTGTAGACGGTCAGCAGCGAGGCGAGGACGACGGTGACGAGAACGCCGTACGTGGGGACGCCGCGCCGCTTGTGGGTGAACATCTGCGGGAAGAGGCCGTCCTTGGCCGCCGCGTACGGGGTCTGGGCGCTGAGCAGCGTCCAGCCGTTGAGGGCGCCGACCATGGAGACCAGGGCCATGCAGGCGACGGCGGTGCCGCCCCAGGAGCCGCCGAACATGGTGTTGACAGCGGCGGAGAAGGGCGCGCTGGAGTCGACGAGCTTGTCGTGGGCGACCAGCCCGAAGACGGAGAGGGTGCCCAACAGATAGATGACGGCGGCGCCGAGCGTGCCGAGGATGGTGGCGCGGCCGACGTTGCGCTGCGGGTCGCGGACCTCGCCGGCGCTGACGGCGGCGGATTCCACGCCCAGGTAGCTGAAGAGCAGGATGGCGGCGGACGCGGAGACCGCGCCGATGGCGCCGGAGTCGCTCGCCTGGAAGGGCCCGAGGTTGGCGGAGTCGAAGAAGAACAGTCCGCCGACGGCCACCAGGAGGAGGGGGACGAACTTCAGCACGGTGGCGACGAGTTGGACGGCCCCGACGTACCGCGTGCCGGCCAGGTTGGCGAGGGCGGGGAGCCACTGGAGGGCCAGCGCGGCGGCGATCGTGGCGGTCGTGGACCCCTGAACGGGGATGAGGACGTCGAGGTAGCCGACGGCGGCGACGGCGAGCGCCGCGTTGGAGACCCAGGTGGTGATCCAGTACGACCAGGCGGAGAGGAAGCCGGCGAAGTCGCCGAAGGCCTCGCGGGCGTAGATGTAGGGGCCGCCGGTGAGCGGATGCCGCTGGGCGAGGCGGCCGAAGACGAGTGCGAGGGCGATGGCGCCGACGGTGAGGACGGCGAAGGCGACGAGGCTGATGGTGCCGTAGGGGGCGACGGAGGCGGGGAGGAGGAAGATCCCGCCGCCGATGATGTTCCCCATGACCAGGGCTGTCGCGATGGGCAGTCCGAAGCTGCGGGCGTGCTTGGACCGCTCGTCGGGGGTGGGGTCGGTGATCATGGGGGTGGTGCTCATGGGGGGTGGTGCGCCTTTCGCCGTACAAACCTGAACATGGTCAGGTACGGCGAACGCTGCACCAAATCACCCGTGTTTGTCCGGCACGACGCGGTCCACGGCCGGAAATGCTTCTTCTGGTTGCGGGAGGGACGGGGATTCCTGCACGGGTATCTGCGGGCCGTGGGCCTCGCGCAGCCAGCGCCGCAGCACCCGATGGACCTCTTCCGCGCCGGTGGGCGGGGTGCCGTCGGCGGCCGGTGCGGACAGGGTGACCGGCCAGAGGAGGAACGCCTCCGACTGCTCGCCGCCGAGGCCGCCGTGGGAGCCGATCTGCTCCTCGAAGGCGTGCACGGTGCCGGTCCTGGGGTCGTAGCGGGAGTTGACCATGATGTCCGCGGCGTGCGGGAAGGAGTCGGTGCGCCGGACGGCGTCGGCGGCGCCCGGGCCGTAGGGGGCGAGCGGGCCGTCGTCGGCGAGGTCGTCGACCGGGACCTCGGCCCCGCCCGGGCCGAGCACCACCGAGCCGTGCCTCTCGCTGCGCACGAGCAGGAAACCGATGCCCGGGTGGTCCGCGAGGGTGCGCAGCAGGCCGGGGTGGCGGCGCTCGATCTCCTCACGGGACATCCGGTAGGGGACGTCGGGGAAGGAGATCAGGCCCAGGTTGCCGGAGGCGAGCACGATCGGGTCGGAGGTGCGGGCCGGGCGTTCCTCGCGGCCCCCCTCGACCGGTAGGTGCACCGCGCTGCGCAGTGCGTCCCTGGCCTCGGCGCCGCTCGGGCTGTGCTGGGCGCGGCGGGGTACGGGCAGCCCGCAGCCGGCCCGGACCAGGTCGCGCAGTGTCAGCCCGTACGCCGACTCGAAGGTCTCGCCGGGGCTCTGGCCGTGGTCGGAGAGGAGCACGATCCGGTAGGGGCGCGGGGCGTGCTCGGCGACCTTGGCGATCAGGGCGATGGACCGGTCGAGGCATTCCAGGACCTTGAGCGCGTCGCGGCTGTGCGGACCGGAGTGGTGGGCCACTTCGTCGTACGCGACGAGGTCGGCGTACACGGCGGTGCGGCCGGCCAGGATGTCCCCCATGACGGCGGCGACGACCACGTCCCGCTCGACGACGGTCGCGAAGGCCCGGATGAAGGGGTACAGCCCGCCCCGGCCGACCCGTGGAGTCTCCTTCCTGAGGCGGGACCGGGTGGACTGGCCGATCTCCCGGCCCACCTCCGCCACGAAGGAGATGGCGGTGCGGACGGCGTTGGCGGGGTCGCGGAAGTAGGCGAAGTACCCGGCCCGGGAGCGGTTGCGGCGGCCCCGGCGCGCGGAGACCGACAACACCAGGGCGAGCTGGTCGGCGCCGCCGCTGAACAGGTTGCCGCGGCTGGCGCCGTCCAGGGTGAGCAGCCCGCCGTCGCCGGTGCGCTCGATGGCGCGGCGTTGCAGTTCGACGGCGCCGGCCGGCCGGTTGCTGACCATGAGCCGGCCGGTGTCCTTCTCGTACCAGCGGAAGGCGGGTACGTCGTGGTTGGAGCCGTGCAGGATGGCCAGCTGACTGGCGCCGGTCTGGCTGGACCAGTCGGTGCGCCAGGGCGTGAGGCGGTGGGTGGAGCCCAGCCAGGCGGCGACGGTCGGCATGACCCCGTCGGCGACGGCGTCCCGCAGCACCCGGTAGCCGACGCCGTCGAGCTGGAGGAACACCGTGCCGGGCGGGTTGATTGGTCCGAGCGGCGGGGGCGTGGTCCGCCGCCGTCCCATGAGCCGGTACAGGCGGCGGCGGTAGGCGTTGTCGTCGCGTACGGCGAGGGCGGTGGAGGTGGCGGACGCGACGGCCGACATCACGGCGGCCACCGCGACGGCGTTCTCCGGGTCGGCCTCGCCGCGCCCGTCGGGGATGAGCCAGAGCGCGATCAGCAGCAGCGAGCCGTTGAGGAAGAAGGCGAGGAGGCCCAGGACCAGGGCGGGCACGAGCAGCAGGGCCCGGACGGCGAGCGGCCACACCAGCGCGCTCAGCAGCCCGAACGCGCCCGCGGCCCAGGCCGCGGTGACGGCGGTGCGGGTGACGCTGTCACCGTCGTCGGACTGGAGCTGGAAGTCGGGCAGGAGACCGGCGAGCGCGAGCATCGTGAGGGTGGACACCGCCCACACCACGACGACCCGCAGCAGGGCACCGCCCGCCGTACGCCAACGCCCCTGGACCACGCCGCTCGCTCCCGCCCGGCTCAGCAGCCGTCGTAGCCCGCTGTCGGCATGGAGAGCCGGCGGTGCACATGGGCCTTCATCTCCGCGTCGTAGGCGGGTTCGTCGAGGCCTGCCGTCTCCAGTCGTACGCCGCGGCGCTCGCACTCGGCGGTGAAGTCCCGCGCGGACGTCAGCGCCCGGTCCAGGACCCGTTCGTTGGGCGCGACGAACAGGTCGACCGCCCCCGCCTCGACGTCGGCCCACAGCATCCGGTGGTCGGGCCGCATCCCGTAGAACAGCAGTTGCCGGCTGACGACATAGCCCTTGTCGGCCGCCCACTGCTCGCACATGGCGTGCTGGCTGCGGGTGTCGACCAGGAAGGGGTCGCTGTCGAGCTCCTCGAGCGGCGTCAGGCTGGCGATCGCCGCCACGCGTACGTCGTCCATACCGCCGACCCTACTCCGATCCCCTCCGGCCGAGGAGGCGCGCATTTACGCTCGTAAGAGCTCGGACGGGCACTTCGGGAGCGAGGAGGGCGGGCGGTGCCGGTGGAGGTCACGTGGTGGGGTCATGCCACTTGTACGGTCCAGGACTCGGGGGTGCGGGTGCTGACCGATCCGCTGTTCGTGCGCCGTCTCGCGCATCTGCGGCGGCGGCGCGGTGCGCTGCCGCCGGCGGCCGCCGCGCGGGCGGAGGTGGCGCTGATCTCGCACCTGCACTCCGACCATCTGCACCTGCCGTCGCTGGCCCGGCTCGCTCCCGGGACGCGGCTGATCGTGCCGCGCGGTGCGCCCCGCGCGGTGCCCGGGCTGCGGAGGCTGGGCGCGGCGTGCGGGCTGCGGATCACCGAGGTGGCCGCCGGGGACGAGGTGAAGGTGGAGGAGCTGGTCGTCCGGGCGGTGCCCGCGCGCCACGACGGGCGGCGGCTGCCGCTGGGGCCGCACCTCTCCCCCGCGCTCGGGTATGTGATCTGCGGTACGGCGCGTACGTACTTCGCCGGGGACACCGGGCTGTTCGACGGGATGGCGGCGGCCGTGGGCGAGGTGGACGTGGCACTGCTGCCGGTCGGCGGGTGGGGGCCGTTCCTGGGGCACGGGCACCTGGACGCGGCCCGGGCGGCCCGGGCGCTGGCCGCGCTGGCGCCGCGCGCGGCCGTGCCGGTGCACTACGGCACGTACTGGCCGATCGGGATGGACGGGGTGCGCCCGCACGAGTTCCACGCGCCGGGCGACGAGTTCGTGCGGCACGCGGCGCGGCTGGCGCCCGGCGTGGCCGTGTACCGGCTGGGGCACGGCGAGAGCGTGCGGCCGGAGGTGTCGGGGTGATCGGGGCGGTGGCTCAGTTGCCGCCCGAGTCCACCCAGCAGGCGGTCGGCTACCCGGCGCTGTTCCTCCTGGTGGCGCTGGGGGCGCTGGTGCCGGTGGTCCCGACGGGGGCGATCGTCAGCTCGGCCGCGGTGGTGGCGTTCCATCAGACGTCGCCGGTCGCGCTGCTGGTGGTGTTCCTGCTGGCGGCGGGGGCGGCGTTCGCGGGTGATGTGGCGCTGTACTGGCTGGGGCGGCGCGGGGTGCACTCGAAGAACGGTTCCCGCTGGCTGGAGACGCTGCGGGGGCGGGCGGCGCCGGACCGGCTGGAGCAGGCGCAGGAGAAGCTGGCCGAGCACCGGGTGTCGGTGCTGGTGCTGTCGCGGCTCGTTCCGGCGGGGCGGATCCCGGTGATGCTGGCGTGCCTGCTGGCCGGGATGCCGCTGCGCCGTTTCGTGCGCGGCAACCTCCCGGCGTGCCTGGCGTGGGCGGTGACGTACCAGCTGATCGGCATCCTGGGCGGCTCGCTGTTCGCCCGTCCCTGGCAGGGCGTGCTGGCGGCGGTCGCCCTGACGCTGCTGGTCGGCGCGGTGCCGTCGGCGTGGCGGTGGGTGCGGCGGGCCTAGGCCGTGTCTTTCGGATCTTGCTGGGCCGGGCTGATCCAAAAGACCCGCCCTAGAGGACCCGTGAGGCGCCGACCGGGAGGTCCCAGAGGTGTTCGCGGGGCAGGCCGGCCTTTTCCCAGGCGGCGCGGACGCGGGTGAGGGGCTCCATGACCGGTTCGGAGGAGAGGACGAACGTGGCCCAGTGCATGGGGGCCATGATCCGGGCGCCGAGGTCCTGGAAGGCCTGGACGGCCTCCTCCGGGTCGGTGTGGACGTCGCGCAGCCACCAGCGGGGGGCGTAGGCCCCGATGGGCAGGAGGGCGATGTCGATGCCGGGATGGCGGCGGCCGATCTCCTTGAACCAGTGTCCGTACCCGGTGTCGCCGGCGAAGTACACGCGGTGCCCGTGGGGGTCGCCGATCACCCAGCCTCCCCACAGGGAGCGGCACGTGTCGGTGAGAGTGCGCTTGGACCAGTGGTGGGAGGGGACGAAGTCGAAGCGGACGCCCGCCCGTCGCCCGCCACCACCCCCGGCCGAGGCGCCTTCGGCGCCGCCCCGTGGATGCAGTTCGGCGCTCTCCCACCAGTCGAGTTCGGTGACGCGCGTGAAGCGGCGCCGACGGAACCAGCGGCCGAGGCCGGCGGGGACGAAGACGGGGGTGTCGCGGGGCAGCCTTCTGATGGTGGGGGCGTCGAGGTGGTCGTAGTGGTTGTGGCTGATGACGACGGCGTCGACGGGCGGCAGGTCGTGCCAGGGGACGCCGACGGGGGTGATGCGGGCGGGCGTGCCGAGGATGCGGCGGGACCAGACGGGGTCGGTGAGGACGGTGAGCCCGCCGACGCGGACGATCCAACTGGCGTGGCCGGCCCAGGTGACGGCGACGGTGCCCGGCTCGACGGCGGGCATCGGCTCGGGTTCGAACGGCAGGTGAGGGATGTCCCGGAGCCCTTCGGCGGTGGGCCGTACCGCTCCCTCGCGCGCGAGCCTGGCCATGGCGCGTACGCCGGGGAGCGGGGCGGTCAGCCGGTCGGCGAAGGATCTCGGCCAGGTGCGGATCTGGCCGAGGGGACGTGGGCCGCCGGTCGGGGTGTGCTCGGGGTGCTCGGCGCGGCCGGCCGGGCCCCGGTCCACGGGGGGCTGCTCGGTGGGTGCCGTCTGTTCCGTCATCTGCCAGCTCCGTTCACCGTGGTTCGTGCTGTTCGTGCAGGTCGTTCAGTTCGTGCGGGTTCTGCCGGTCCTGCTGGTCGCGCAGTTCGTGAAAGGCGGAACCGAACCTCTCCAACGCTTGTGCCACGTGCGGCGATTCCAGCGGCCGTGCCGTCGTGAGGGACTCCGCGCGCTCCTCGGGGGTTGCTCCCAGCAGGGGCCAGGTCTCCAGGCGCACCCGCAGCGCGCCGAGCTCGTCGCCGAACCGGTGGCCTCCGGGGACGAGCACGCCCAGGCGGTCCGTCAGGTACTCCTCCAGTTCCATGGAGTCGGTCACGCCGCGCTCGGCGAGCCGGCCGCGCAACGGGCCGAGGTCGGCGTACAGGTGCCGCCCCGCCTGTGGCGGGAGGGCGAGCGCTCCGGCGGTCAGCAGGGCGTGGTGCGCTGCGGCGGCCACGCGCGCGTGCAGGGCGGCGGCGGCCGCCGCGCGGGTGGTGACCGGTTCGGGCTCGCCGAGCGCGTGGGCGGCGGCCGCGGCGACGGGGGCGGCGACGTGGGCGCCGAGCGCGGTGAGCCGGTCCAGGGTGCGGGCGCGGCGCTCGGGGCCGGGCCCGGTGTGCGGGAAGCGGGCGATGGCGGCGGGCCAGGCGGCGGGGGTGAGGGAGCCGGCGAGGTCGCACAGGACGGTGACGTCGTCGGGGCACATCTCGGCGGGGCTGACGAGCACGGTGTCGTGCGGGTCGTGCAGGGTGTCGCGCCAGGTCTCGTCGCTGATGATGTGCAGGCCCTCGGCGACGGCCGCCTCGCACGCCTCGCGCACCACCTCGGGCGGGGCGACGGTGGCGGTGGGGTCGTCGGCCACGGAGAGCAGCAGCACGGCCGGGTGGCCGCCTTCGGCGCGGACGCGCCGTACGGTCTCCAGGAGCGCGAACGGGTCGGGTACGCCGCCGCACTCGGCGGGGGTGGGCACGTGGTAGGCGGGCCGCCCCAGGAGCCTGGCCTGGGGGGTCCACCAGGCGGGGCAGGGCCGGGGCATCAGGACGTCGCCGCCGTGGGCTGCCATGAGGGCGGACAGCAGCGGCTGGGCGCCGGGGGCGGCGGCGAGGTCCTCGGGGTGGCAGCGCAGTCCGCGCCGCCAGAAGTAGCCGCAGGCCGCGTCGCGCAGCACGGCGCCGCCGCCGGGCGGTTCGGGTTCCGTGCGGTCGGCGGCGGCCGCGAGGATGGCGGCCAGCTCGGGCAGCACGGGCAGGCCGGGTGCCGGCGCGGGCGGCCCGTAGCGGACGGGGCCGCGCCCTCGCGTGTCCGGCTGCCGCATGCCCTCACCTCCGCCGCTGGAGCTCCGCCGCTGGTGGTCCGGGGACATGTGCCCAGCCCTACAGCCCTTTATACGGAGGTTCCTCGCACATCGCCGCTCAGGGATGCCCCGCTGCGGAATCACCCGTTCCGGACGCCCGGTGCCAGGCGGGCCAGCTCCTTCTCCAGGCCGCGCCCGCGGGTGCGGACGATGCCCGCCGCGACGTCCGCGAGTTTGCGGTTGGTGAGCTGCGAGAAGCGCCGCAGCACGCCGTACGCCTCGTCGGCGTCACAGCCCAGGACGTACATGACGATCCCGCCCGCCTGGTCGATCACGGGCCGTGAGCGCAGTGCCGTGGCGAGCTGGCCGACCTCCGTGAGGGCGGCGCGGTACCGCCGGTCGCGGGCCAGGCCCGCCGTGATCTCCTCGCCGAGGACGGCGACGCAACCGTGAGCGGCGTGCCCCAGGGAGCCCGGCCGGAAGCCGTACAGGTTGAGGGTGATGTCCATACCGGCCCGGTGGAACGGGAGCGTGACGCTGGCCCGTACGCCGGAGCCGAGCGCCACCGCCCGGTAGTCGGGCCAGCGTTCCTCGGTCAGCAGGTCCGCCGCGTCGACCGGTTCGCCGCTGTCGAGGGCGGTGCGGATGGGGCCGTCGCCGGAGTCGAGCTGAACCGCCACGAGGGCAGTGAGGTCGGGGTGGGTGGCGCTGGTGCGGCGTTCGGCCCCGCCGTCGCCGTCGCTGAGCGTCGCGACCGCTCCGCAGCAGGCGGGTACGGAGCGCACGCACTGTTCGGCCAGTTGCTGGAGTCTGCGTACGGTGGATGCCGGTTCCGGGCCTTCGTACTCCGCTTCGGGAAACATGGCGCGCTCTCCTCTCTCGCTGCGGCTGCCCCGCGCCGGGGGCGGGAAACGGCCCGTACCCGTCGGCTCCACGGTCCGGTTACGGTGCTTCCATGACGCAGACGGACGAGTTCGGCGAGGATCTCGGGGATTTCGTACGGCGGGTCGCCGAACTGCGGTCCGCCCGCGCTCTTCCGCCGGGCGAGCAGCAGGGCGTGCTGGACGCGGCGCTCTTCGAACTCCAGCATGCGGCAGAGTCGCTCTGGCCGCGCTACGAGCGGCTCGCGGCCCGCGCCCCGGACGGCACGTCGGCCGACCGGCAGGAGCGGCAGTTGCTGAGGACGCTGTTCCAGCGGCTGCCGCTGCCGGTCGCGCTGGTCGACCGCGACACGGTGGTGCGCCGGATGAACTTCGCCGCGACGGGCCTGACCGGTGTGCGGGCCGGTTACGCGACGGGCCGCCCGCTGGCCGGGCTGCTGGCCCCGGGCGACCGGGGGCCGCTGCGGACGCAGGCGGCGGCCACGGCACGCGGCGAGGGCGCCCGCAGCCTGACCGTACGGCTCCAGCAGCGGCCGCACGAGCCGGTGCGGGCCTCGCTGGTGGCCCTGCCGCTGCCGGGCGAGCCGCAGCCCACCGTGCTCGTGGTGCTTCAGCCGGGCGTGTCGGGTACGGCGGTGGCCGCCGCCGGGGCGGATGGGCGCCGGCTGCTGCCGCCGGACCTGGCGGAGGCCACGCAGCGCGCCGGGACGATGGATCTGGTGGACGCGATGGCGTGCGCGTTGCTGACGTGCCCGCCGGGGGCCCCGGACGCGGTGCTCCGGGCGGCCGCGGACGTCCTGCACGGCCGGTTCGCGGACTGGGTGGTGGCCGACATGGCCGGGGCACGGCCGCCGCGCCGGGCGGTGGTGCTGGGGCCTGTCGGCGAGGCGTACGCGCCGCTGGTGAAGGCGGTGGCGGAGCAGGACCCGGAGGCCTGCCCGCTGGTGGTGGAGGTCGCCCGGGGCGGGTCGGCCTCCTTGCAGGCGCGGCCCGAGGACGGCCTCGCGCTCGGCGAGGACGCCTCGGGCGCGTCGATCCTGGTGCGGGCCGGGGCCAGCTCGCTGCTCTGCGTGCCGCTGGTCCGGGAGGACGGTGGCGTGCTCGGCGTGCTGACGCTGCTGCGGACGGGCGCGAGGCGGGCGTTCTCGATGGCGGAGGGGCAGGCCGCCGATGTGATGTCCCGCCACATCGCGCTCGCTATGCGGCGACGTCCCGCATGATGTCCTCCCGCATCTGGCTGCAGCAGCGGCTGATCAGCCGGGACACGTGCATCTGGGAGATGCCGAGGTCCTCGGCGATCCGGCTCTGGGTCATGTCGCGGAAGAACCGCATGTAGAGGATCTTCTGTTCGCGTTCGGGCAGGTTGCGCAGCCGCGGCTTGACCGATTCGCGGTCGATGACCACGTCGAGGGCCGGGTCGGGGCCGCCGAGCGCGTCGACGAGCGTGTACCCGTCCTCGGTGCCGGGCAGCTCCGCGTCCAGGGAGAGGGCGGTGAAGCTGTCCAGGGCCTCCAGCCCGGCCATCGCCTCCTCCTCGGTCATGCCGGCCTTCTTGGCGATCTCGGACACGGTGGGAGCGCGGCCTCCGACCGTGTGCGAGAGCTCCTGGTAGGCGGCGCGGACGCGGCCTCGCAGGTCCTGGACGCGGCGCGGGACGTGGAGCGTCCACATGTGATCGCGGAAGTGGCGCTTGATCTCGCCGGTGATGGTGGGGACGGCGAAACTCTCGAAGGCCGCGCCGCGTTCGGGGTCGTACCGGTCCACGGCTTTGACCAGGCCGAGCGCGGCGACCTGCTTGAGGTCCTCCAGGGACTCGCCACGGTTCCTGAACCGGCCGGCGAGCCGGTCCGCCATAGGGAGCCAGGCACGGACGATGTCCTGCCGGACGGCTTCCCGCTCCTCGCCGTCGGGCAGGGAGGCCAGGCGCTGGAACGCCTCGGCGGTGTCGGGGGCGTCGTCGTGCGGGTGCTTGGTGTGAGCGAGGGTACGCATTGCTTTTCAGCTCCCTGAACGGTGCTGACGGTTGGCTGTGCTGTCACCCCGAGGAGAGCTCCTTTCTCCGGGCAGGGGACACGCCCGGAACGGATCGCCGCTCCAACGGACGTGCCTCCGGTCCGAAGCACGAGATGCGCATGCCCGGGGCCGACCCCGGCAAACTCCTCATTCCATGCTGGCCGCCTTCCGGCGTTTTCGCCTTTCGGGGGCGCGGTACCCGGGCCTCTGCTGCCGGAACGCAGCAGAGCTACCGATGGGTAAGAACCGGTGCGAAGCCAGGAGGACAGCAGATGAGCAAGGATGTGGCCGACCAGATTCTCGCGCGGCTGCGCGAGTGGGACGTCGAGTGCGTGTTCGGCTATCCGGGTGACGGGATCAACGGACTGATCGCCGCCTGGGGCCGTGCCGAGAACCAGCCCCGCTTCATCCAGGCCCGGCACGAGGAGATGGCCGCGTTCCAGGCGGTCGGGTACGCCAAGTTCGGGCACCGGCTCGGGGTGTGCGTGGCGACCTCGGGGCCGGGCGCGATCCATCTGCTGAACGGCCTGTACGACGCGAAGCTCGACCACGTGCCGGTGGTGGCGATCGTGGGCCAGACCGCCCGAAGCGCCATGGGCGGCTCGTACCAGCAGGAGGTCGACCTCCACTCACTGTTCAAGGACGTCGCCTCCGACTTCATCGCCACGGTGAACGTCCCCGAGCAGCTGCCGAACGTCCTGGACCGGGCGATCCGCACGGCGTACGCGCGCCGCTGCCCCACCGTGGTGATCGTGCCGGGCGATGTGCAGGAGCTCGAATACAGCCCACCCACCCATGAGTTCAAGATGGTGCCCTCCAGCCTGGACCGCAGCGCCTGGACGGCCGTGCCCGCCGACGACGCCCTGGAGCGGGCCGCCGAGGTGCTGAACTCCGGGGAGAAGCCCGCCGTCCTGATCGGCCAGGGTGCGTCGGCGGCACGCGCGGAGGTCCAGGAGATCGCCGAGCTGCTGGGCGCGGGTGTCGCCAAGGCGCTGCTCGGCAAGGACGCCCTGTCCGACGAACTGCCCTACGTCACCGGGTCGATCGGACTGCTGGGCACCCGGCCCTCCTGGGAACTGATGCAGGGCTGCGACACACTGCTGACGATCGGCTCCAGCTTCCCCTACAGCCAGTTCCTGCCGGAGTACGGGCAGGCGCGGGCGGTCCAGATCGACCTCGACCCCCACATGGCCGGGATGCGCTACCCGTACGAGGTGAACCTCATCGGCGACGCACGCGCCACCCTGCGCCGCCTGATCCCTCTCCTGCGGCCGAACAGGAAGCGCGGCTGGCGGGAGAAGATCGAGAAGTCGGTGCGCCGCTGGGAGGAGGTCATGGACCGGCGGGCGGCGGTGAGCACCGATCGTGTGAACCCCGAGCACGTGGCACGGGCGCTGTCACCGCTGCTGCCGGAGCGGACGCTGGTGACGTGCGACTCCGGGTCGGTCGCGAACTGGTACGCGCGGCACATCACGATGCGCGGCGACATGCGCGGCTCCCTGTCCGGCACGCTGGCCACGATGGGGTCCGCGGTGCCCTACGCGATCGGCGCGAAGTTCGCGCACCCGGACCGGCCGGTGGTGGCGCTGGTGGGGGACGGGGCGATGCAGATGAACGGGCTGGCCGAGCTGATCACCGCCGCCAAGTACCGGCACCAGTGGGACGATCCGCGGCTGGTGATCGGTGTGTGGAACAACCGGGACCTCAACCAGGTGACCTGGGAGCTGCGCGCCATGGGCAACGCCCCGTCGTTCCTGCCGTCCCAGGAGCTGCCGGACGTTCCGTACGCGCTGTTCGCCGAATCGATCGGGCTGACCGGTCTGCGGGTGGAGAAGCCGGACGAGGTGGAGAGCGCCTGGCGGATGGCGCTGGCGGCGGACGGCCCGGCGGTCGTCGAGTTCGTCACCGACCCGTCCGTACCGCCGATCCCGCCGCATGCGACCTGGCAGCAGCTCGAGTCGACCGTCGCGGCGCTCGTGAAGGGCGACGCCGAGCGTGGCGCGGTCGTGAAGCAGGGGCTGAAGGCGAAGATGCAGGAATTCCTGCCGGGCGGGAAGTCGTGACGGTGCCGGCCTCCTCCCTCGGGACCTCGGGCCCGGGCTCCGGCCCCGGCAGCATGAGTTCCTCGTAACGCCCCATCGCCACGAGGACGCCCAGCATCGCGGGCGGCAGCAGCAGGGGAACCAGTACGGATAGCAGTCCCATCGACCCGGTCCTTCCGTCAGGGGCCGGGTCTCCCCCGTGACGGAAGACAAACCCACGGTCATGGAACGGCCGGCCCGGGGCGATCAGGCGTTCACGGAAAAGCCTTCGGGCGCGGACCGCCGTCCGCGCCCGAGACCTCTTCTTCCCTGTCACCATTGGCCGCTCAGCCGCAGCGGCGAGTCCCCCCGCTCCCCCGCCCCAAACCCGGGTTTGCCTCGGCCCCGCCGGGTACCCGCCCGGCGACCGCACACGGAAGATCGTGGAGGGCGCCATGCAGCGAGGCAGCGACCGGCTCAGCCGCCGCCAGGACGATGAGATGAAGCACCAGCTCAAGGGGCTGCTCAGGTCCGGGCACCCGACGAGGACCGAGGAGTGGCACGACCCGGAGCCGGTTGCCGAGGACGACCCGGAACTGGCACCGCCCCGGGTCCACACCGACCCGTTCGAGGCTCTGCGCCTGGAACTGGGCCGGCATCTGGCCCGTACGCCGTTCCCGGCGCACCGCGGGGACCTGCTGCGGATCCTGCGGGAGCGGCACGCGCCCGATCCGCTCATGGAGAGGGTGGCGGAGCTGCCCGGTGACCGCACCTACCGCAGCGTGCAGGACGTGGCCGTGGCACTCGTACGGCCACCACACCCCGCGTAACCGGGCATGAGGGGCCCGGTTACGGGTACCCCGGGCGGCGTCCTACGAAGGCGTCGCCGGAAGGGAAGAGGCAGGAAAGGCGGCCGGTCATGGCACAGCTCGTGAGGGACGTCATGACGCCCGGCGTGGTGGCGGTTAGCCCCGACGCGTCACTCGTCGAGGCGGCGCAGCTGATGCGCGCCCAGGACGTCGGAGGCCTCGTGGTGGCCGACGGCGACCGGCTCGTGGGCGTGGTCACCGACCGCGACATCGCGCTCCGCGCGGTCGCCGACGGCGCCGACCCCCTCACCGTGGACGCCGCGGCGGTGTGCACGCCGGACCCGGTGTGCGTCGCCCCCGACGACGAGGTCACCGCCGCCGTCGACCTCATGCGGCGCCACGCCGTCCGCCGTCTGCCCGTCGTGGAGGACGGCCGCCCGCTCGGCATGGTCGGCATCGGGGACCTGACCGTGTCGCGGGACCCGCGCTCCGGGCTCGCCGACATCGGCCGGGCCGAGCCGCACACCGGCACCCGGCCCGGATGAGAGCAAGGAAGGAAGCACTGTGCAGATCGCGTTTCTCGTGGCGCCCGAGGGCGTCGAACAGGTAGAGCTCACCGACCCCTGGCAGGCGGTGAAGGACGCCGGTGACACGCCTGTGCTCGTCTCCACCGAGCCGGGCGAGATCCAGGCGTTCAACCACCTCGACAAGGCGGACACGTTCCCCGTCGACCGGGCCGTCGCCGACACCTCGGTGGAGGACTACGGCGGTCTGGTGCTGCCCGGTGGTGTGGCCAATCCGGACTTCCTCCGGATGGACGAGAAGGCCGTGTCGTTCGTCCGGGGCTTCTTCGAGGCGGGCAAGCCGGTCGCGGCGATCTGTCACGGGCCGTGGACGCTGGTGGAGGCGGATGCGGTGCGCGGGCGTACGCTCACGTCCTGGCCGAGCCTCCGGACCGACATCCGCAACGCCGGAGGCGAGTGGGTGGACGAGCAGGTGAAGGTGTGCACGGCGCGGCCGAGCACCCTGATCACCAGCCGCAAGCCGGACGACCTGAAGGCGTTCTGCGAGGCGTTCACGGCGGAGTTCGCCAAGACCTCGGGCTGAGTCGCACGCCTGGACCGGCTCCTCGTCCCGCGCGGCGGACGAGGAGCCTCGTCGTGTTCCGGTCCGTCGCGTCCCGGGTCATGACCCGCCCCGGGCCGCGCCCCGCGTCAGGCCCCGCTCGTCACGCCTCGCGTCCGACCATCGCCAGCAGCTTCGTCTGCTCGTCGGCGTCCGGCGGCGGCCTCAGCCGTGGGGCGAACAGGCCGCTCCCGGCGAGGCTGTCCGCGTACGGGGACACCTCCTGTGCGGCGAAGTCGACCAGGTCCCTCGGCAGGCGCTCGTCCGCGCCGATCGCCCGCGACAGGTCCCAGGCGTGGATCACCAGGTCCGCGACCATCTGCGAGCAGTACGCGGTGGCCGGCGTCGGCCCGTACGAGAGGCGGACCGTACGGTCGAGCGCGCCCTTCTCCAGGAACGCCTCGCGGGATTCGGCCGCCGCCCGGTCCCAGACGGCGACCGGGTCGTCCCCCAGGACGTCGCCGTCGAAGGCGTCACCGATCTGCTCGACGGTCCGCCGCTCCCGTACCAGCGGCGCCACCCACAGCTGCTCGGCGGTGAGGTGGTTGACCAGGTCGCGCACCGACCAGTCGGTGCAGGGCGTCGGGGCGTCCCACTGGTCGGGGCGGACGGCGTGCACCCGCTCGCCGAACAGGTCGAGCGCCTCGCCGTGCCGGGCGAGGAGCGTGCTGGGCACGTGGGGGTTGGGCACCGGGGGTCACCTCCGTGGATCCGCTGCTGTCACCGGGCCCACTCTTCCCGGCTACGGCGGCGGGCGCCACGTGAGTGACCTGTGTGGCCGATGGTCCGCCGGGTACTCGGCGGGGACGCACATTCCGGCCACCGGGAGGGAGCTATGCAACTCGCCTTTCTGACCAGTCTCTTCGACCGCCCCGGGCCGTGGGCCAGCGTCTATCTGGATACGTCCCGGATCGACGAGTCCACCCGTGAGCGACGGGAACTGCAGGCCAGGGACGCCTGCCGTTCGCTGGTCGCCCAGGGCTGTGACCCGGCCACCGAGCGGGCCGTGTACGAGGCGCTGACCGACTGGCCGCGGCCGGCCGGTGAGGCCGGGCGCGCGGTGTTCGCGACGCACGGCGAGGTCGTGCTCGACCCTCCGCTGACGCGCCGCCCCCCGGCGCCCGCCGACGTGACGTGGGCCGCGCTGCCCCGGCTGTCCCCGCTGCTGGACCTGGCGGCCCAGGAGCCGGTCTGCCTGGTCGCCTACATCGACCGCACCGGCGCCGACCTGGAGCTGCGCAGCCCCCTGGGCGGCAGTCCGGCCGGGCATGTCGAGGGGCGTGACTGGCCCGTGCACCGCACGGGTTCGGCCGACTGGTCCGAGCGTCATTTCCAGCTGAGCGTGGAGAACACCTGGGACGAGAACGCGGAACGGATCGCCGAGGCCCTCGCCGAGTGCGAGGAGGAGACCGGCGCGGATCTGATCGTGCTCGCCGGTGACGTCCGCGAGCGGCACTCCGTGCACGAGCGGCTGCCCGCCGAGGTCCGCCCGCTGGCCGTGGAGAGTGAACACGGCGGCCGCGCCCCGGGCTCGGGCGTGAAGCTGCTCGACGAGGACGTCGAAGCGGCCCGGCAGGAGCACCTGCGGCGGCTGGCCGAGCAGGAACTGGACCGGTTCCGGGCCGCCCGCTCCACCGGCGGGGGCGCGCCGTCCGCCGCCGAGGGTGTGCCCGCGCTGGTCGAGGCGGCCCGGGAGCACCGCATCGCCGAGCTGCTCATCCGGCCGGAGGGGCCCGACGCGCACCGCGAGGTGTGGGTGGGCGCCGACCCCGACCAGATCGCGCTGCGCCGCAGCGACACCCACTACCTGGGCGAACGGGAGCCCCTGCCCGCCCGCGCCGACGACGCACTGCTCCGTTCGGCGATCATGACGGGTGCCGAGGTGGTGCGCGTGCGCCCCGAGACCGAGGACGACGTCCCGGTCGGCGGCCTCGGCGCCCTGCTGCGCTGGCCGTACGCGGAGAAGGAACGCGAGAGGGAGGCGGCGCCCGCCTGAGCCACCCGCACGACGCGACACGCCCCGAGCGACACGCCGCCCCCACCCGCGTGGCACGACCCCCGCGCCGGGCGACCCGTCGACGCGTGCGGGCCGCCCGGTCGGGGACGCGTGGGGCGAGGGCTGAGGGGGTACGTGCGGGGCATGTCCGATTCTTACGGCATGCAGCCGGCCGATACCGTCCGTGACCGGGTGAGCGCCCGGTTGAGCGCCTGGGACCGGGAGGTCTTCCATCGGGTCGCCACCCGGCACTGGCCGGGGGGCGACCAGGTGCTTCCCCGGCTGAGCCATGCCGCCAACCACGGCGTGCTGTGGTTCGGCGCGGCGGCCGGGATGGCCGTCCTCGGGCGCGGCGCCCGGTCGCGGCGAGCCGCCGTGCGCGGCGTGGCGTCCCTGGCGCTGGCCTCCGCGGCCATCAACACGATCGGCAAGCGGTCCGTGCGCCGCGCCCGGCCGGTGCGGGACGCCGTACCGATGGTGCGGCAGCTGAAGAGGCAGCCGTTCACCACGTCGTTCCCCTCCGGCCACTCCGCCTCCGCCGCGGCCTTCGCGACGGGGGTCCTGCTGGAGTCCAGGGGCTGGGGCGCGGCCGTGGTGCCGGCCGCCGCCGCCGTGGCGCTGTCCCGCGTCTACACGGGCGTGCACTACCCGAGCGACGTGCTCGTCGGCGCGGCGCTCGGGGTGGGCGCGGCCTTCGCGCTGCGGGGGGTCGTGCCGACCCGGTCGCAGTTGCCCGCCCCGGGCCGCCCGCACGCCGACGCACCCGCCCTGCCCGGCGGCGAGGACCTGGTGGTCGTCGCCAACCGGGGCTCCGGCTCCGGTGACATGACCGCCCTCGTACGGGACGCGCTGCCGCGCGCCGAGGTGCTGGAGTGCGAACCGGACGAGATACCGCACGTGCTGGAGAAGGCCGCGGCGTCCGCGCGGTGCCGCGCGCTGGGCGTCCTGGGCGGCGACGGCACCGTCAACGGGGCGGCGGCGGTGGCCGCGCGGCACCGTCTGCCCCTCGCGGTCTTCCCGGGCGGCACCCTCAATCACTTCGCGTACGACCTCGGCATCGAGTCGGTGCACGACACATGCCGCGCGCTGGCCTCGGGCGACGCCGTCCGCGTCGACCTGGGGCGGTTCGCCCCGGGCCCGGACGGCGCGCCGTACGGCTACTTCCTCAACACCTTCAGCCTGGGCGTGTACCCCGAGCTGGTACGGCTCCGGGAGCGCTGGTCGCCCCGGATCGGCGGCTGGCCCGCCGGCGTCCTGGCGGCGGTGAGGGTGCTGCGCGGCGAGCATCCGCTGGAGGCGGAGGTGGACGGCCGGCGGCGCCCCCTGTGGCTGCTGTTCGCCGGGAACTGCGTCTACCGGCGCATGGGGCCCACGCCGGGCCGCCGCTACGACCTCGCGGACGGCCTGCTGGACGTCCGGGTGGTGCACGCCGGCCGGCTGCCGGGCCTGCGGCTGCTGGCGGCCGCGCTCGCGGGACCGCTCAGCCGGTCGCCGGTGCACGCGGCCGAGCAGCTGCGGCGGATCCGGGTCTCGGACCTGGCGCCGGGGACGCCGCTGGCGTACGACGGTGAAGTGACCGAGGCTCCGCGGGAGTTGTTCGTGGACAAGGACGACGAGGCGCTGACGGTCTACCGCCCCACGCCCGCTCCCTGACCCGGCCGGGTCACCGGCCGAGCGTTCCCGCGTCCCCCATCACGATCACCGGGTTCTTCGCCGGGTCCAGGGCGAGGAGCAGCTGCCGCATGTCGTCCCGCTGGAGGGAGATGCAGGCGCGGGTGGGCCCGCCGTGGTCGACGTGGATCCATACGCCCCCGCCCTTGGCGAGCCCCAGCGGGCGGACCTTGTTCAGGGGCGACGTGCCGGGGACGCGGTTGTAGTCGATGGCCACGACGTGGTCGAAGGAGCCCTCCAGCGGTTCACCCAGGAAGCCCGTGCCGGACAGGTTGAACTCCACGCTCTGGTCGTAGGGCAGCCGGGTGCCCGGGTCGGGCAGGGCTCCTCCGGCGTCCCCCAGGGCGAACACCCCGATGGGCGAACGGAGGTCTCCGGCGCGGTGGTGGGCCGTCCAGCCGCGCAGCGCGTTGTGCGCGGGCCACGGCTGGCTGACCGCCTTCCACCCGGTCGTCCGGTCGCGCTCGTACAGGACGGCGGTCGACTGGTGGGAGTGCGGTCCGTCGCCCTTGACGACGAGCGCCTGGCTGCTGGTGGCGGGGATGTGCGAACGGGTGGCGGGCCCGAGGCCGGGGATCTCGGCGGGTGGGGCCGGCGCGGGCGCCCCGGGCGCCGGGGACGCGGTCGCCGCCGTCTTCTTCGCCTCGCCTGCCGGCTGGGCCGCCCGGGGTCCGGCGCACCCCGCGAGGAGGAGTCCGGCGCACACCGCGCCGGTGAGCAGGCGGCGTCCTGCGGTGTTGACGACGGGCATGTCGGAGCCTTTCCCTTCATCGCCGGCGGCCGGGCGGCGTGGACTTCGACCACATGGCCGATGATCTGCTGATCCGGCCGCCCTGGCGCGGCGGTGAAGGGCGACGCGCGCGAAGTTCCCCCGGTCCACCTAGCGGCGGCGGGTCACAGCAGGGGCCCCAGCGGCCCGAGGTCCAGGTTCAGGTCCTCCGGTTCGAGTCCGAACCGCGTCCGCAGGAGTTCCATACGGTCCTCCAGCAGCATCAGCGTGAGCCCGATCCGCTCCTCCTGCTCTTCGGTGAGGTCGCCGCCCTCCACCCGCCGGAGCGCCTGACGCTCCATGAGCTGCCGCAGCAGCTCCACGACCGTGAGGACGAGCCGGGCCAGGTCGCGTTCCACGGTGTCGGGGTCGAGTTCCACCTTGCGGCGCGACGCGGTCACGGGCGCACCTCGCGGATCGGTTCCCAGGGCGAGGGGACGTCCTCGCTCACCGAGCTGATGAGGGCCTTGAGGTCGACGCGTACGAGGTCGACGTCGGCGATGCTGAGGGTGAGGTCGCCGGAGAGCACCACGCCGCCGGCCAGGAGCCGGTCCAGCAGGTCGACGAGCGCGATGCGGCGCTCGGCGAGGGGCTCCGGAGCCGCACGTGCCACGGGGGCGGTCATCGGCCCGCCTCCTGTGGTGCGGGGACCTCGTCCTCCGCGATACCGGCGAAGGAGTACGGGGCCCACGGCCCGGTGAGCTCGACGCGTACGCCGGGCTCGGACGCGGCGTCGACCAGCTCGACGAACTCCTCACTGCGGGCGCGGTCCACCAGGTAGGCGGCGTTGAGGACGTTGACTCCCGCGGCGCCGGAGAGCCTGGCGTCCTGGGGGCGGTGGACGGTGGCGGCCTCCGCGTACCGGGACAGTTCGCCGTGCAGCCGGCGGCACGCGGCGTCGGCGCGCTGCCAGTCGCCCTCGCGGCTGCGGCGGGCGTTCAGCCGGCGGCGCAGGTAGTCCCTGCCGCTGGCCCCGGCCGCGGGTGTCGCCGGTTCCGGCTCCTCGGCCGTCTGGGGCTCCGCGTACACCTTGACGCCCCACTCGACCCGGCCGTCCAGCCGCTGAAGGGCCCGTACGAAGCGGTCGTGGCCGTCCTCCAGGAGGCGCCGTACGCCGCTGTCGTCCCGGCAGACGGTCGCGAGCCTCAGCGGGATCGGGCAGGTCACGGTGGACAGGGCGGCGACGACGGCGTCGTGGGCGCGCGCGGTGTCGGCCAGCCAGTCGAGGTCCTCCAGCCGGGCGCGCAGCGGCGCCTCGTCGAATTCCTCGGTCGGGACGGCACCGGTGACGGCGACCAGGTCGCCGTGGCGCAGCAGCCGGGGCGGTTCGCCGCCGATGCCGTGGGCTCCTTCGGGCAGGACGCCGTCGAACGGTCGCGTGACGGCGTACACGTAACGCAGCCGGTCGGTGGTGCTCATGCGGTGCGTCCCTCCAGTTCGGCGATGCGGCGCTGCAGGTCGGCGTTCTCGCGGGCGAGTTCACTGCCACGGGCGCGGGAGGAGAGCGCCGGGTCGCTCTCCCACCAGTCGATCCCCATCTCCTTGGCGCGGTCGACGGACGCGACGACGAGCCGCAGCTTGATGGTCAGCAGCTCGATGTCCAGCAGGTTGATCTTGATGTCGCCGGCGATGACGACACCCTTGTCGAGGACGCGTTCCAGGATGTCGGCGAGGTTCGCGCTGCTGCCTTCGGAGGCGTACGGGCTGGGCAGGCCGCTGGGGCGTGGGGTGCTCATGTCTGTCTCGGGCCCTTCTCCAGGCGGTCGAGGAGCTCGTCCTCCCGGCGGTCGAATTCCTCTTCGTCGATCTCTCCCGCCTCGAGCAGCTGGTTGAGGCGGGAGAGTTCGCGTTGTACGGCGGCGGGGTCGTAGTACTGCCGCTCGGCCTCCGCCACCACCTGGCGCAGCACCCAGGCGGTGCCGCGCAGGGGCGCCGCCGGCAGGAGCAGCAGTTCTCCCAGCAGGCCCATGCTCGGTCCCTTCCTCTCACTCCACGAAGCTGTAGGGCGGCAACGGGCCGTTGACCTGCAGCACGAGGTGGTGGTGCGTCTGCTGGAACTTGTCGATCGCGGCGACGAAGCCGTCGGCGCGGTCCCGCTCCACCAGGAACGAGATGTTCGCCAGCCAGCCGCCGCTCTCCGGGCCGGGGCGGATGTCTGCGGCCTCGGTCTCCAGCGCCTGCTGGATGAGTACCGCGTCGCTCGCCTCGCGCTGCTGGACGGCGGCGGCGACGCGTTCGCCGAGGGCCAGCTTCTGTTCGTAGGTGCCGCCGCCCGACGCGCGGTTGGCCTCGCTGAGCTTGCGCAGCTCGGGGTTGTCGGCGAGCACCCGGTGCAGGACGGCTTCCTCGTCGTGGCTGGCCTTCACGTTGTACTCGACCTTGTCGTCGAGGGCCCGCAGCCGCTCCAGGTAGTGCTCCTCGCGCTCGCCGAGGACGGCGACGACCGCGTCGTCGTCGGGCGAGACGCCGCCGAACCGCATGGGCAGGACCGCGCCGGCAGCCCCTGCCTCGGCGAGCACGTTCTGGTGTGCCATGAGGTCGCGCCGCTTGGGCCTGAGGTCCTCGGGCGCGTCGCTGACGAGCGCGGCGAGCGCGCCGTGCTTGAGCACCCGGACGGGCTGCGGCGGGTCGCCGATGCCGCCCATCTTCTCGGGGAGTCCGGGATGTGAGCTCCGCGCGATTCCGTAGACGTACGTGCTCACTCCTGCTCCTCCTTCTTACGGGACGACGAGCGGCTGGACGAACCGCCGGACGACCCACTGGACGTGCCCTTCAGGGCGTCGGAAATGGTTTCGGCCGCGCCGGAGAGTGCTCCCCTGGACTTGCCGCGGGCGCCGGACTCGGTCATCTCACCGACCAGGTCGGGCAGTCCGGGGTCCTTGCGGGGACCCGCCTCCAGGTCGAGGCGGTTGCAGGCCTCGGCGAAGCGGAGATAGGTGTCGACGCTGGCGACGACGACCCGGACGTCTATCTTCAGGATCTCGATGCCGACCAGGGACACGCGGACGAACGCGTCGATGACGAGTCCGCGGTCCAGGACGAGTTCGAGGACGTCGTACAGGCCGCTGGTACCGCCGGCGCCGCCTCCGCCTTGCTGTGCCGGAACAACGGTCATGGTGGTGTGCCTCCCTCCCTAGGAACGGTCCGACCGGCCGCGCTCATAGCGTCGGACGCGCCGGTAGCCGCTGAGTTCGCCGTTCGCGTCGAGTTCCACCTCGTACGAGGCGAGCAGGCTCATCGTGTCGGGGACACGGGCCAGTTCGAGCACTTCGACGTTCAGACTCCAGCCGTCCTCGGTGCGTTCGAACGACGACACCGACTCGGTTTCCATGCCGGTGAGTTCGGCGAGCTGGGCGCATGCGCCGCGCAACACCTGCATGGGGCTCGGCGACTGTTCCTGGGGCTGTTGTTGTGCCCGGGCGCTTGTCGCCCGGGCGTCGCTGTCGTTCTGGGTGTTCTCGGATGTGTTCGCCATGAATGCCTCGCTCTTCGGGTTGCCGTGACGTGGATCCGCAAACCCTTGGCCTGGGCTCGGTGCGGGTTCAGCGCAGTGCGTCGAGGCGCCGACGGGCCGGCCCGAGGGCGCGGGGGCGGGCCGCGGAGCCGTCCCAGGGCGCGCTTTGGGCCTGTTGGAGTACGGTGGCGACGGTCCAGCGGCGGGCGTGCGTGGCCGGGTCGTCGAGCTGGTCCCACCGCAGGGGGGTGGCGACGGGGGCGCCCGGCCTGGCGCGTACGGAGTACGGCGCGACGGCGGTCTGGGCGTAGCCGTTGCGCTGGACGTCCAGGTAGAGGCGGTCGCCGCGGGCCTGTTTGCGCGGGGCGGTGGTGAGTTCCTCCGGGTGGGCGGCGGCGAGGGTCTCGGCGACGTCGTGCGCGAAGGCGCGTACGTCGTCGAACTCGCTGTGCCCGTCGAGCGGGACGATGACGTGGAGGCCTTTGGAGCCGGTCGTCATGAGGGTGGAGGGCAGCTGGAGCGCGTCGAGGAGTTCACCGAGGAGGTGGGCGGCGCGGCGTACGGCGCCGAAGTCGTCCTCGGGAGGGTCGAGGTCGAACACCATGCGGTCGGGTTTTTCCAGGCGGCCGGTCCTCGACTGCCAGCGGTGCAGCGTGACGCATGCCTGGTCGGCGAGGTGGACGAGCGTGGCGGTGTCGTCGCACACGGTGTGGGCGACGGTGCCGCCCTCCTTGTCGACCTCGACGCGGCGGACCCAGTCGGGGTAGCCGGCGGGCGTGTCCTTCTGCATGAAGCGGGGGCCGTCGATGCCGTCGGGCAGACGTTCGAGCATCAGGGGCCTGCCGCGCAGGTGCGGCAGCATGAAGGGCGCGACGGAGCGGTAGTAGTCGGCGAGGTCGGCCTTCGTGATCCCGTCGTCGGGGAACAGGACCTTGTCGGGGCGGTGGATGTCGACGGTCCGGCGGCCGGCTCGTACGGCCCGGGTGCTGCTCGTACTCATCGTGTGCGCGTACCCGGGCGGCCTCCGGCCACACCCCCGGAAATCCCGTTGCGGGGCGGCTGTGGGCGCGCACAGGATCCGGTGCCATGAGTGTCTTCCTGGAAACGCCCCGGCTGGTGCTGCGTGCGGTCACGGAGCACGACCTCGACGAGGTGGTGGCGCTGGACAACGACCCCGAGGTGATGCGGTACATCAACGGCGGCCGGCCCGTGTCGCGCGACGAGGTGCGGGAAGGGGCGCTGCGGCGGCTGATGGGGCCGGGTTTCCTGGCCGCCGAGGCGCGCGGCACGGGTGAGTGGCTGGGCTGGTTCTGCCTGGAGCCGCTGGAAGGGGAGGGTGTGGTGGAGCTGGGTTACCGGCTGCGCCGGTCGGCGTGGGGCCGGGGATACGCGACCGAGGGCTCCCGGGCGCTGATCGGCAAGGGGTTCCGGGAGTTGGGCGTGCGGCGGGTGACGGCGCGGACGATGACGGTCAACACGGGGTCGCGGCGGGTGATGGAGAAGTGTGGGCTTCGTTACGTCCGGACGTTCTTCGAGGAGTGGCCGGACGTGATCGACGGGTCCGAGCAGGGGGATGTGGAGTACGCCCTGACCCGGGACGCGTGGCTGAGGGGACGTGCCGTGCACTCGGGTGAGTGACTTCGGTGCCATCGCCGCGTGTCGTGCCCGGCCCGGGGTCATCACAGCGGTGTCGGGCGGGTCTGCCGGGAGGGATGCGTCATCGAACCTGCGCTCATCGGACGGGACACGTGCCTCGGTGTGCTGCGGGCCGGACTGCGAAGAGCGCACGCGAGTCACGGCGGTCTGGTCCTGGTCACCGGCGAGGCGGGCATCGGCAAGACGTCACTGGTGCGCCACGCGGCGCAGGAGGACGCGGCGTGGCGCCTGTGACCGAGTGGCCTGTGAGTCCCGGGTCCCGGACGCACAGGCCCCTCGGTCAGTCGGCCCCCCGAGTCGGTCAGTCGGTCAGTCGGTCAGTGCCGATCGTGCCGGGCCACCCCAGGCGTTCCGGGGCAGCGAGCAGCCGCGCAGCCGGTCCAGCTCCTGCGTCGGCCGGCGCGCCGGCGGCAAACGCCGCTCGAACCGGTTCCGCTTCCGCCGACTGCCGTCCTTGCCGTTGTTCACGGTGCCACGACCCGCTCCACCAGCAGTTGCACGGCCGCCACGATCGCCTCGGCGTCGATGCCCGCCTTGTGCAGCTGTTCCTCGGGGGCCGCCGACGCAGGCATGTCCCGTACCGCGAGGCGTGCCATGCGTGGCGCGGGCCGGCCGTCGGAGAAGGCCTCCGCGACCGCGTCACCCAGGCCGCCCTCCGGGTGGTGGTCCTCCACGGTGAGGAGGCAACCGGTGGCGCCGGCCGCTTCATCGAGCGTGTCGGTGTCCACCGGCTTGATCGAGTACAGGTCGATCACCCGTACCGGGATGCCGTAGTCGTCCAGCAGGTCGGCGGCCTTCAGCGCCTCGTGGACCGTGACCCCGGCGGCGACGATCGTGGCCTTGTCGTCGTCGCCGTGGCTGCGCAGCACCTTGCTGCCGCCCACCGGGAACGTCTCCTCCGGCCCGTACAGGACGGGCATGTCGCCGCGCGAGGTGCGCAGGTAGCGCACGCCCCTGAGGTCGGCCATGGTCGCCACCAGCTTGGCGGTCTGGTTGGCGTCGCAGGGGTACAGCACGGTGCTGCCCTGCACCGCGCGGAACATCGCCAGGTCCTCCAGGCCCATCTGTGAGGGCCCGTCCTGGCCGATGGCGACACCCGCGTGGGAGCCGATGAGGTTGATCCCGGCGCGGCTGACGGCCGCCATGCGGACGAAGTCGTACGCCCGTGTGAGGAAGGCCGCGAAGGTCGACGCGTAGGGGACGTAACCGCGGGTCTGGAGGCCGACGGCGGCGGCGACGAGCTGCTGTTCGGCGATGTAGCACTCGAAGTACCGGTCGGGGTGGGCCTTGGCGAAGAATTCGGTACGGGTGGAGTCGCTGACCTCCGCGTCCAGCGCGACGACGTCGGCGCGTGCCGAGCCGAGCGCCTCCAGGGCGTGCCCGTAGGCGGTGCGGGTGGCGACGGTGTCGCCGATGTCGAAGCGCGGCAGCTCGGGCTCGGGCGGCTCGCCGTCGCCGTCGCCGTCCACACCGTTCACGACGGTCTTGCGCCCACTCGCCTCCGGCGGCTTCTGGACGTCCACGTGGAGGGAGCGCGGGCCGCCCAGCTCCGCGACGGCGGACTCGGCGTCCTTGATGGGCTTGCCGTGGAAGCCCTCCAGGTCCTCGACGGCGGTGACGCCCCGCCCCTTGCGGGTGGCGGCGAGAATCGCGGTCGGCTGCCGGATGGTGGAGCGGGCCTCTGCGAACGCACGGTCGACGGCCTCCACGTCGTGGCCGTCGACCTCGATGGTGTGCCAGCCGAAGGCGTGCAGCCGCCGCTCGTACGCGGCCAGGTTGTGCGCGTGCCGGGTCGGGCCGCGCTGCCCGAGCCGGTTGACGTCGACGATGAGGGTGAGGTTGTCGAGGTGGTTGTACGCGGCGTGCTCGACGGCCTCCCAGACCGAGCCCTCCGCCATCTCGCTGTCGCCGGACAGGACGTACACGCGGTACGGGGCCTCGTCGAGGCGCTTGCCGGCCAGCGCGACTCCGACGCCGACGGGCAGGCCCTGGCCGAGGGACCCGGTGGCGACGTCCACCCACGGCAGCCGGGGCGTGGGGTGCCCTTCGAGGCGGCTGCCCAGCTTGCGGAAGGTCAGCAGTTCGTCGTCGTCGATCGCCCCGGCTGCCTTGTACATGGCGTACAGCAGCGGGGACGCGTGCCCCTTGGAGAGCACGAACCGGTCGTTGCCCGGGTGTTCGGGGTGGTCGAAGTCGAACCTCAGGTGGTGGGCGAGGAGAACGGCCGCGATGTCGGCCGCCGACATGGACGAGGTGGGGTGCCCGGAGCCGGCGGCGTCGGCGGCGCGTACCGCGTCGACGCGCAACTGCTGCCCGAGCGCTGCCAGTTGTTCGTGGTGCATGTCACTCCTTGCCGTTTGCTTCTCCGCGTGCGGGTCCGGCCGGGATGCGGGCCAGTTCGGGCGAAGCGGTGTCGAGGGGCACCTGCCAGGAGCGGAGCAGGCCGAGCTGGACGGCCTGTCGGGGCAGGGCTGCGTCCAGCAGCCAGTCGGCGGCGACCCGTACCCGGTTCCCGGGCATCGCGGCCAGGTGGTAGCCGCGGGTGACGGCACCGGCGACCGGGCCGGACAGCTTCACGCCCATCGGGTTGGCGGCCGCCTTGACCCCGCCGAGGTCCACGGCGAAGCCCAGGTCGTTGTGCTTGTACGGGACGGCCTCGCCGTACCCGAGGGAGGCGGCGACGTTGCGGGCGGCGACCTTGCCCTGCCGGGACGCGTGCTGCGCCGTCATGGGCGTGAACTCGCCGGGCCGGGTCAGGTCGGGTACAGCGGCGGCGTCGCCGCACGCGAAGACGTCGGGGCGGCCGGGGACGCCGAGCTGCGGGGTCACGACGAGACGGCCGCGCTCGACGGGCAGGCCGAGTTCGGAGACGAGCGGGTCGGGGCGTACGCCGACGCACCAGATCAGCGACCGGGTCTCCACGAACTCGCCGTCGTCCAGCAGCACTCCGTCGGGCTTCGACTCCTTGACCGACGTCTTGGTGCGCACGTCGACGCCCCGGCTGCGGAGCACTTCGTCCGCGGTGCGGGAGAGCGACTCGTCGAGGCCGGGCAGGACGCGGTCGGCGACGTCGAGGAGCATCCAGCGGGGCTTCACCCCGGAGGGCCAGGCGGGCTGCTTGCGGACGAGCGCGTCGGTGAACATCTTGCCGTGCGCGGCCAGTTCCGTACCGGTGTAGCCCGCGCCGACGACCACGAAGGTGCAGCGGGAGGTGCATTCGGCGGGGTTCCCGGCGGCCGAGGCGAGCTCGATCTGGCGGGTGATGTGGTCGCGCAGGTAGAGCGCCTCGGGCAGGCCGCGGAAGCCGGTGGCGTTCTCGGCGACACCCGGGATGGGCAGCAGCTTGCTGACGCTGCCGACGGCGAGGACGAGCCGGTCGTAGGTGAGGGTGCCCTCGGTGCCTTCCGGGTCGGTGTAGTGGACCGCGCGCCCGTCGAGGTCCACGTGGTCGGCCTGGCCGAGTACCAGCCGTACGTGGCGCAGGGTGCCGGGCAGGGACACGGTGATCCGGCGTGGTTCCAGGACACCGGCGGTGACCTGGGGCAGCAGCGGGAGGTAGAGGAAGTAGTCGGTCGGGTTCAGCAGCACGATCTCGGCGCGCCCGCGCAGGCTGCGGGAGAGGTTGCGGGCGGTCTGGTATCCGGCGAAGCCGGCTCCGACGATCACGACGCGCGGCAGGGCGCGGGAGCCGTCGGGGCGGCCGGAGCGGCCGGAGGGGCCGGGGAACGGGCCGGACGGGCCGGACGGGCTGACGGACGGGGTCACAGGGCCTCCAGCGTCATGTCTGCGTGCACAGCCGCATGAAGCGGACGGACCTTCCCGGTGCCCCGGAGCCTGCCCCCCAAACGCGGCATTGCGGTCATGCGGGGGTGCCACCCCGCCGCCCTGCCCGCCGGGGCGGCGGGGCCGTGCCAGTCCGCACGTGTATCACTATGCGAGAACGCCGTATCAGAATGCGACACAGTGGCCTACGGTGTCCCCACCAACCACCCGGCAGGCAAAGGGAGTACGGCGATGGCCGACGCTGTCTACACACATGGGCACCACGAGTCGGTGCTGCGCTCGCACCGCTGGCGGACGGCCGCCAACTCCGCGGCGTACCTGATCGGCGAGTTGCGGCCGGGACTGGACGTACTGGACGTGGGCTGCGGCCCCGGCACCATCACGGCGGACCTGGCCGCGCTCGTCACCCCGGGCGGTCGCGTGACGGCGGTCGACGCGGCCGGTGACGTGCTGGAGCAGGCCCGTGCCACGGCCCGCGACCGAGGCCTGGACAACGTCCACTTCTCGGTCGCCGACGTCCACGCCCTGGACTTCCCGGACGACTCCTTCGACGTCGTCCACGCCCACCAGCTCCTCCAGCACGTGGGCGACCCGGTGCGGGCACTGCGCGAGATGCGGCGGGTGTGCCGTACCGGTGGCGTGGTGGCCGCACGCGACAGCGACTACGCGGCGTTCACCTGGTTCCCGGAGGTTCCGGCGCTGGACGAGTGGCAGGCGCTGTACCAGCGGGTGGCACGCGCCAACGGCGGCGAACCGAACGCGGGCCGCCGGCTGCTGTCCTGGGCCAGGCAGGCCGGATTCACCGACATCACCGCCACCGCCGGCACCTGGTGCTTCGCCATCCCCGAGGAGCGGGACTGGTGGAGTGGGCTGTGGGCGGACCGTACGACCGCCTCGACGTACGCGAGGCGCGCGGTCGACGGCGGTCACGCGACCGAGCCGCAGCTGGCGGCGATCGCCGAGGGCTGGCGGGAGTGGGGACGGCAGGACGACGGCTGGTTCCTGGTGCCGCACGGCGAGGTGTTGTGCCGGGTGTGACACCCGGACCGACCGGCTGTCGGATCGGGCCGTCGCCCCCGTGCGGCCACTGCGGCCGAATGGATCTCGATCCCCCGCACCGTCAACTACCCTCGCCGGTATGGAGATCCTCGGCACCACGCTGCGCGTCTGCGTCGACGACCTGGAGACCTCGGTGGTCTTCTACGAACGGCTCACCGGCAGCCGCGCGCTCCGCTTCGAGCGCGGCGGCGTGTCGGTGGCGGCCATCGGCTGCTTCCTGCTGATGAGCGGCCCCGAGTCCGAGCTGGAGATCCTGCGCAAGGTGGCGGCGACGATCGCGGTCGAGGACGTGGACGCCGCCCACACGACCCTCACCGAGGCGGGCGCGAAGGTGCTGGCGGGCCCCGTCCCGACACCCGCGGGCCGCAATCTGATCGCGGTCCACCCCGACGGGTCGGTCTTCGAGTACGTCGACCAGCGCCGCTGACCCCGCGGCCAGGGGACGACCGGACGCCACAGGGCGACAGGACTCCGCGGGGTCGCCGACGCGGCCGCCCGGGTGAGCCGCCTCGCTCCGGCCGCGCCCGGCCGGAGCACCCGGCACGGTGGATCGGCGCCGGCCCCGGCGCGCGAGCGGGACGCAAGGGAGCTGGAGCCGACCCTCGTCGACCTCCTCCGTCGGCTCATGGAGCGGCACCCCCCGCACCTCGGCCCGCCGGGACCGCTCCCCCCGCCCACCCAGCCCCCTTAGTCGTACACACCTCGTCGTACATACCTCCAAGATGGGCTTTATGTCCGCTTGGCCTGTTGCTCCCGGGGTAGAGGGCCGTCATGGGGCGTGTCCCACAGCGGCGCCCCGGCCGTTGTGGGCGACCGCCCGGGAGGTGACGCACATGGCCACGGGCAAGAAGGCCAAGAACGTGGCACGGTCCGCCAAGGGCAAGGCCAAGGAGGCCACCGGAAGGGCGGTCGGCAACGAGAGCCTCGAAGCGAAGGGGCGTACCGAACAGGTCAAGAGCGACGCCAAGCAGACGGTGGAGAAGGCCAAGGACACGTTCAAGCACTGACCACCGGTTCGGCTATCCCCGCAACGACATCCACTACCGCGCCACCGCCGCCGACGTCCGCACCGCCCGCGCCTAGCTCGGCATCGAACCCGGCCGCCGCGCCC